>JBBQST010000288.1:0-6391 GCA_038213625.1 Thermoflexales bacterium | reverse complement strand
GGATTCGGTAAATCCCAAAAGCGGCCATAGATCTGGCCGTTGTCCTTGAGCGACAGCGACACCATGGTGATGATGGGAATGAAGGTGAGAAACAGTAGCACGATCAGGACAATGGTAAAGACCACATCCTGGGAAGCGCCTTTTGTATCGGCCTTTTTACCAGCCTGGGCCGAGTTGGGAAGCGCGATATTTGAGTTGCCGATTGCGTTCATAGATAGAAGGGGAGTTGTTAGTGGTTAGTTTTTAGTTGTTAGTCGGAATTACGCAGGCTGCGACTCAGAACTAAAAACTAACCACTAATAACTCTTTCTCAGGCGTTGTACTCCGTGGACGAGCGCACATAGCGCAGGTTGATGATGGTGCCGGCCAGAATGATCACGAACAGCAGCGCGCCCATGGCCGAGGCCAGACCGAAGTTGTTGAAGCGCACCGCCTGGTAATACAGCTCCAGCGATGGCAGGTAGGTGGCACTGCCGGGACCGCCGCCGGTGGTCAGGAACACGGCCGAGAACTCCTGCACACCGCCGATGAAGCCGAGGATGACCAGCAGACGAATCTGGCCGACCAGCAACGGAATGTCGATGGAGAAGAAGCGGCGCAAGCCTGAGGCGCCATCCACCTGACCGGCGTCGAACAGCTCGGTGGGGATGGAGATGAGGCCGCCGTAGAAGATGAGCAGGGCAAACGCGCTGACCCACGGGAAGCCGATGAACAGGATCGAGCCGAGGGCGATTTTTTCATCGCCCAGCCAGATGCGGGTCCAACTTTCCAGACCCAGGCTGCGAAAGAACTGGTTGGCCAGGCCGATGTTGGGATCGTAGATGTTCACCCACAACAGGATGCCGACCACGCCGGGGACGACCAGCGGAATCACAAACAGCGTGCGCATCAGATATTGCAGACGCTGCCGGCGCAGGTGAAAGATCAACTCGGCCACCAGCAACGGCACCAGCAGCTTGAGCAGGCTGGTGAGAATCAAAATCCCAGCGTTGCCCATGCCGATCCAGAAGTAGCGGTTGCCCATGATGGACTGAAAGTTTTGCAGGCCGACCCAGCGCGTTTCGATGCCGGGCACCCAGGCAGTGAAGGCGTGGCCGATGCCAGACAGGGCCGGGTAATAGTTGAACGTCAGTAGCAGTGCAAATGTCGGCACTAAAAATAAATAGGAGATCCGGCTGCGCCACATGGTGCGCCCCAGTGTTTGCACATGGCGTGTGGCCGGTGCAAATGCGCGTTCACCGGTGGGAAGCCGGCGCAGGCCGAGGACGGCGGCAATGCCCAACAGCACGATGGCCGTGCCACCCACAATGGGCAATGTGTTGGACGGCGGTTGCTGGCTGATGTAGGTGCCGTTGGCATTGCGAGCGAGTAATAGCAGGTTGGTTTCAGTGCCGACCAAAAGGGATTGGTCATCGCGCACCATCGCCACACTGTAAATGTCGTTATCAAAGAATTGCTGATCGATCTGTTTGCCTTCGCCGTCGTAGACGAACAGGCTTTTATCTTGTTGAGCCACGGCCAGCGTTTTGGCGTCAGGACTCATCACAGCCGCGCGTACAACGCCGGGCACGGTGATGGTGCGCAAGGTGGAGCCGGTGGCCCCATCCAATAAGATGACCTGGCTGTTCTGCTGGCCCACTAAAACGCGCTGACCATTATTTGTGACACTGACACTGCGCACCGAGAAACCCAGGCGGGCGATCCACAGTGACTCACCCTTGGCGCTCAACAGGTGAACCCGCGAGTCGCGCGTGCCGGCGATCACCCGAAAGGCTTTTGTGCTGCCATATATCCCCATGGCATTGGGTGTGTCGCCGACGGCGAATTTCCACAGCAGATTGCCGGCTCTGTCGAACGTGTAGACGTTGCGATCCTGATTGCCGGCGGTGATGATGCCGCCGTCTGGCGTGATGGCAACGCTGGTAAAGGTTTGCGGGGCGCGCGACTTCCACACTTCCTTGCCGTTCGCGTCCAGCAGATACACATTGCGGTCTTCTGACGCCACGGCAATGGCCGAGCCGTCATCGGAGATGGCGACACCGTAGACGGTGCCTTGCGCCGTGAAGTCCCACTTGGGGTTGCCGGCGCGGTCGAACGCGCTCACCAGGTTGTCGCGGCGGCCGATGACGATGAGGTCGTTGTTGGTGGCAACGCTGTAGACATTGAAGCCGATGGGCTTGTTCCAGGCTTCGCCGGCGGCCGCGGCAACGGAGGGGCCAACCTGGAAGACGGCGAATACACAGGCGATCAGAAGCCCGCGAATCAGACTGCTGGCCATTCTGCTGGGCACGCTTTCGACCCAACGCCGCGCCGGGTGGCGCGCCAGGTAGCGATCCAGATTCAAGAACCCAAGTGAAGGTAGAGAGGTAATCATTGACTTCGTAACACAACTACAAATAACAAATGACAAATGGCATGGGACCGTTTGTCACGCAAAGATATGAAGCCGACATTCCCGCAGAGGCGGAAACCTAGCGCTTTGAGCTACGTGATGCCGAGGTTACGCCTAGATTCCCGCATCCGCGGGAATGACGTTGCGACTCAAACACTTCCCTGAGACGCATCACTGGAAGACAAATGGGCACCAGATGTTTGCTGGTGCCCATAGCCCTCTTGGTGGAGATCGCCCGCTCGTGTTGGGGGCGAGCGTGCGATTTCAAGTGATGCGTTTGAATTACTGCAAGGAGGCAGGCTTCTTCTCCGGCGTCTTCAGGTCGTCCTCGGTCAGCTTCGAGAAAGCCAGGATATCGGGGAACAGCCGTTCCACCGAGGCCTGATACTGCTTCAGGAACTCATCGAGTGTGATCTTGTCGGTGAAGTACTGCTGAGCCAGGTCCACCCACTCGCGAACCGAGGGCTGGTAGTCGGCAATGCCACGGGCGCGATAGGTGCCGGCGGTGTCCTTCTCGGTGTTGCCAATCAGTTTGAGCTGGGCAAACTTGTCGGCATACTCCGGCGGCAACTGCACGTCCTTCACCACGGGCGGGCCGTTAATGCCACCCTGGGCGTTGTTAGGATCGAGCTTGTTTTGCAGATAGATGCCGTAACCCTCAGGGCTGGTCAGATACATCAGGAAGTCCACTTCCAGATCGTTCTGGGCCTGATCTTTCTTGGGAACACCCCAGAAGCCAATGTTGACTTCGATGGTGCGGGCCGGCGCGTCCACTTCCTTGCCGTCCATGGTCGGGTTGTTGAATGAGCCAACATCGAACACGGCCACGTCCTGGCTGGGCAACGGGGTCGGGGTGGGTTCGCCTTCCTTGGCGCTGCCCGAGATGTACTTACCCTCAGCCAGGCTGCGGATGTTCTTCTCGAACTGGGTCAGGAACCAGGCACCGTCCAACCGAATGGCGGCCTTCTGGGTCAGGAACAACGGATAGGCATCCTTGGTGCCGGCCCAGCCGGGAGGCGTGCACTTGTTCGCAAACTCTTTGAAGTTGGTGTACAACTCGCGGAAGGCTTCGCTGTCGACGCGTTGCACGCCGTCGCGCAGGGCGATCATCTTGCGAGTGTTGTTAAAGGTGATCTTGTTGCTGTCGTCGTTGGTGACATCCTGGGTGTTCAATTCCCACTTGTCATCGACGCCCTCGCGGAAGTTCCAGTCACCGGGTTTGGCACGAACCAGATCTGCCTCGTCGCGGGTGAACTGGTCGAGATACGTGCGGGCCATCCAGCCGAATGCGCCTTCCCAAAACGAGCTGTAATCACCGGCAATGGCGACGGGAATGTAACCAGCGGCCTTCAGCTTGTCGCACCAGCCCATGAACTGGGCCCAGGTGGGTTGGTTGCTTTCGGTCTTGGCAATCTCCTGGGCTTCAGTCAGAATGCCAGCCTTTTCAAACGCGGTCTTGTTGTAGAACCACAGCGTTTGGACGGTCTCC
Organism: Thermoflexales bacterium; assembly: GCA_038213625.1. Classification (GTDB taxonomy): domain Bacteria; phylum Chloroflexota; class Anaerolineae; order J036; family Brachytrichaceae; genus JANMVQ01. Next base: position 2,510 of record JBBQST010000288.1, on the reverse strand, counting down.
AGGTTCAGCACATACAGCTCGCCGGTGGATGGGTTGCGCATGTTCTGCAACGCGATGTCGCTCATGCTGTCGCGCCAGGCCTTGCTGGTGTAGGGGTTGTTCTTGTCGAGGTAGGCGCTCAGATCAAGGAACTTCTTGTCGTTGAGCAGGTCGGCCACCACATTGGCATTCACCAATGAAGCTTTGGGCACGCCGCCAGCGAACTGGGCGCGGATGTATTCCTGATAGCCTTCGCCTGGCTTCAGGTCCACCGTGACTTTGACGTTGGGATTTTTGGCCATGTAGGCTTTGGCCACGGCGTCCCAGGTCTGTTTGTCAGTGCCCTGGAAGTTGATGCTGATATCGCCAGAGAGATCGGTGGCGACGGCGGCATCGGGGGTGGCGGTGGGGCCGACTTCAACCAATGCCTCTTCGGTTGGGGCGACGGTGGCCTCGGCAGCCGGTGCAGCGGTGGCTTCAGTGGCTGAAGTGGCTTCAGTGGCTGAAGTGGCCTCGGGGGCGGCCGTTGCTTCTGCTGCTGGGGCTGAGGTGGCAGCGGGCGCGGCGGGGGCCGGCGTGGCTGCGGGTGCCGCACAAGCCGTCGCAAGCACGGCCAGCGCGATCAGGCCAGAAAATGCCTTTGCGTATCTAAATGTCATGACTTCCTCCTGGAAATTTGGAACGTTTGCTCAAATTTGGCACTGTATATGGTCTCTTAAATGAGGTCAGGTTGGGTAGGTGACCCTGGATTGTCATCACGGACGGTCCTTGCTGGTGACCCGCTTTGGGGGCTATGGCCGAAGACGAAGGTCAAGCTGGCTTATCCGTGTGGCGTTATCCCTTTCACAGTAACTGCTCAACCTGAGTGGCTGAACAGGACAGACAAAAATTCACGAAAGAGTGCCAAGGGTTGATGCTGTAGATCGAACCGATTGGACCCATTTGTAAATCGTATCTATGCGGGTCAAAACACAAAAGTTGAGCAGTTAAATTTCAAGAACAGTTGTCGAGTGTTAAGTTTGAGCAATAACAGTGTTGATACTAGAGCGAAAGTCTCGAATGTCAAATTTTCGGGCCGACTTGCTGAATCGACGATTTTTTTGTTGAATGAGGCCTTCACAGTATGCATACAGTCATCCTGTTCGACATTGAGCTTCATCACGGGCTATATCATTGTTTGTAAACTACGGCTTTTTACGTATTTTCATGCGAATCTAGCTCCCAAAATACGTGGAAAATGCTAAGATATCCACAAGATATTCACACCTTGGGCGGTAGAGCGTGAACATCATCCAGATAGCAGAGCATAGAATCGTGTAGAGAGATTCAGGGGAGTCGAGGGAATTGAACATGAAAGAAACCTTGCAGCAACAAATCGGCGCAACCAGTGCCCCCACTGAGACGGCATTGACGACCAATCAGGCTGACGCGCTGAATGAGATTATTCGGCAACTGGATGGCAGCGCCCCGCGCCGGACGATTGCCTTGCTCGGCCCACGCGGCAGCGGCAAAACCACCCTCATCTCGGACCTGTTGGAGAACCCACGCCCACGCCGAACGGTGTTGCAGCGCAAGGTGGTGGGGTTTGTGGCCGACGCCGGCTTGCTCGATACCCGCCTCGCGCCGTGGATTCAGCTGGTTAACAGTGTGCTCGACAAGCTGACCGAACTGTCTCAACCCACGCCCCCGATGATGATCGCGGATTTGAAAACGGAGCTACGGGAGTTGGTGCGGCTGGAGAATCGCAAGGATGAGGCTTCACACATCACCAGTGATCTGGCGTCAGCGGCGTTTGCCCATCATTGGCGCTCGGCCTTTCCACGTTTGCTGCTGGATATTGTGATGCAGATGAACGCGGCCATGGTCGTGGCACTGGATCACGTGGAGCAACTCGAACCCGCGCTCGCCGCCCAATTAATGGAAGCGGCGCGCTATTTTCTGAACGCAGCCGGCTGCACCACAATTTTGCTGGCCGACGAAAACGCATTAGTGGCTAAGTTGGACGAGAGCGGCCCCGGTGTCGATGGCGAACTGGTCTTGAACCAGTGGGCCAGCACCAAACTAGTGTTGCATCCCGCACCCAGCGGCCGGCTGAGCCGTGCGCCGGAATCGCAGCAAACGCGGCTGGTCTCGGCCACTGCCGCGGCGCAACCCCTGCGCAATGTGGGATTGCTCAACCCGAGCAGCCACGCCGATGTGCCCGGCCCCGTGCTGGCGATGTTGCGCACCACCGGTCAGGTGGATGCGGCCGTTAGCCAGTGGCGCGCGGCCATGCGGGCGGTGATTCGCCGGGCGCAGGATGGTCAGGCCAGCAATGTGACCGGCGAGCTGATGGCCAAGGCCGTGGCACTGCGCTACTTGCACCCCGAGCTGTTTGATGCCGCGCGCTTCGATGCCGCGCTGTTGGTGGGTTTAGAGCGCCGGGCGGGCAATCCGCGCATGAGCGAGGTCGGCAACGAGTTCGACAAAGTAGTCGCGTCGGATGAGAGATTGAAGTCGTTGTTCAAGTCGCAGCCTTTGTTTGGCAACGT
>JBBQST010000287.1:0-6400 GCA_038213625.1 Thermoflexales bacterium | reverse complement strand
GTGGGGGTTTTTTTCTTGCGGTCCCGGTGTACCGTCTTCCGCAAACCCCTTCCAAACAACGCGTTCCCTGCGCAACGTCTCTACGCGATCTTCAACACGATCTCTGAAATCGGCTTGCGCTCGCGCGGCACACCTTCGCGTTGGGCCAGCGCTTCTGGGAGCACCTGGGCTGGGTCGCCGGGGAAGCCCAGCGCAATCAGCGGCCCCACATCGTAGCCGTGCTCGGCCGCGCCAATCAGCGTGCGTGCGCCATCGGCATCGAAGCCGCCCATCATGCGCACATTCATGCCGCGGTGCTCGGCCTCCAGCGCCAGAGCCATATTGGCCATGCCCAGATCGTGCAATGCGGTGCGGTTGGTGGCCTTGCTGCCATCGGGTCGGGTGTATTCGACCGAGGCCACGGTCAGAATCAGGGCCGGCGCTGTGCTGGCCCACGGCACGTTAAACGGCATGATCAGGGCCAGCAATTTCTCGTAGGTGCGGTCGCCCTTGAGGCCCACGACGAAATGCCAGGGCTGGCCGTTGCCGCCGCTGGGCGCCCAGCGCGCCGCTTCCAGCACGGCATTCAAGTTGGCTTCGCTCACCGGCTGGGCGGTGTCAAAGGCGCGCCGGCTCTGGCGGTTGCGGATCAAAGGGTTGATGTCAACGGCGTCGAGGTTGGAATACGTGCTGTCGGAAGCTGAAGTTTGGGCTGGAGCAGTCATTTGATCATCCTCACAGAACTAATAGACATTATGCAAAATAATAATGGGTGGAATTGCTGAAAGTGGCGATCTGCAACAAGGCCTTGTTGGGTGTTGGATTTTCGTAGGGGCGCAGCATGCTGCGCCCCTACCACTACAGCAAAACTGCTATTTCGCATAACGTCTAATGCATTAAAAGGCAATTTTTTATTCCGCTTGAATTTGCTCCACAGCTTTGGCCAAAGCCTCATAGGGCTGTGAGCCACTGATCAAGTACTTGTTGTTGAACACCAACGCCGGCACACCGTTCAAGCCATACTCCCGTGCCAGGGCAATGTCCTCATCCACCTCGGCCTCATAGCGCGGGTCGCTCAGCACGGCGTCGAGTTGATTGGGGTCGAGGCCGGCCTTGTTCATCAGCGACTTCAATACGTCATGATCAGAGATATCCAATCCTTCCAACCAGTAAGCCGCTTGCGTCACGTTGTGAAATGCCTCGCCTTTGCCCTCGGCTTCGGCATACTTGTCGAGAATCAGGGCCGGACGGCTGTTGATGCCAAATGGACCGGATTGAAGCTCGACTCCGTGATCGGCTTTCATACGCGCCTGCAGCATCGGCCGGCTTTGCTCGATGCGCTCCAAGTATTCTGGCGAAATCGGCGGCGAGCCCACAGGCCGCAGCTCGAACGAACGCCAACGAATTTGCACGCCGTGGGTTTGCTTGAGCTTCTCCAAACTGAAGAAGACGTGGGTACACCACGGTCAAACAAAATCCGACCAAACCTCAATCTGAACAGGTTGATTCGTCATGACAACTCCTAAATCTTGAATAGACATTATCGGATGAAGCAGTTTCGGGTCAAAAGATCACGGTTTTGCGCCGAGTTTTGAGCGCAAATGACTTTGTCCAATAATGTCTAATATTTAACTGGATTGGCAATAAGGCCGATCTCTGCCTTATTTGCCTTTTACACTTTGTCTCAGCTTGCAAATCACCACTTAATTGGAGACAGACCATGATCCAGACCGACTACTTCGTCATCGTCAAAAGATTACAGTTTTTGCTGATCAAGGCGGTTGGCAGCTAGCCGCTCATCGCCAGCCACCGCTTCCCCATCCTTCAACTCCGCCATCAACGAATCGAAATCCAATTGGCGCGTATACATGGTCGTACTGCCGTCGCTGGCTTTCGGCCATGCATCGCGCGGACGGTCCCAATACAGCTCGATGCCGTTGTGATCCTGGTCGTGCAGATACAGGGCCTCGCTCACGCCATGATCACTGGCACCATCCAGCGGCCAGTTGTGCTCCATCAATCGCTCCAACGCGCGAGCCAGATCTTTGCGAGTGGGATACAAAATGGCCGTGTGATACAGGCCCGTGCTGCCCGGAGGCGGCGGCTTGCCGTTGGCGCTCTCCCAGGTGTTCAGGCCGATGTGATGGTGATAGCCACCTGCCGACAAAAACGCCACGCTCTGGTTGTCCGTGATCACCACTTCGAAGCCGAGCACGTCCCGGTAAAACCCCAAGGCCTTCTCGATATTCGAGACTTTGAGATGCACATGCCCAATGCGTACGCCGGCGGGAATCGGTTTCTCGGCTTGTGTCTCGGGCTTTGTGCCATATTGTGATTGTGCCGTTGCCATGCTGTCCTCCATCACTGTGTTCAGATGTCAGACTTCCAGGAAGAAGTCTGACATCTATTTTCGCTCTAATAACTCGCGGCCGCAAAAAACTCACCCAGAAAACTGCTGGGCCGAGTGGCGATTAATTCAGTGTGGGCAAACCCGGCCTGCTGTGCCTCACGTTGCCAGGTGCGAAACGACATTGGATGCGGCACCCACACATTGCCACGGTCGGTGTTGTATTCCACCATCAGCAAACGGCCACCCGGCTTCAAATAGCGTTTGACCTGCTGCAAGATACCCTGTTTATGCCGGTGGAAATGCAGTGAGTTGGCCATGACGATGCCGTCTAATTCTGGCAATGTCAAATGCTTCGTAAAATCGGCTTTCAAAAATGTCACCCGCATCTGCGGGAATTGCCGCTGAAATGCGCGCCGCTGTTCGGCCAGCGCACCCGCATCCTGATCGACCGAATAAATCTCACTTGTCGGCCCAATCAATTCTGCCAACGCCAGCGTAAATGCACCGCCGCCCGAACCCAGATCCGCCCACACGCCACCCTGCGTCAGGGTGCCGTTTTTGAGCAGCCGGACATGATCAGCGTGATTCATTCTGGATTTCGGATTTTAAACAGAATAAAGAAAAATCCCATTCTGTTAAATTCTGTTCATTCTGTCCAAAGTCCCCTCAGTATCTTCAAACAGCATCTTCAAAAACGATGGCAGAGCATGGTTGCTCTGCCATATCCTGCCAGCCTGGATCGTTCACCGATTGCTATTAAACCCGCGCAATTCGGGTCAACGCACCAATGGTCAGTACGCCGCTGACAATGTGCATTAGCTCCAGCACCACCACGGTTGTGATGTTGAACACTTCCAAGCCAGGTGCCGGAGTGTTCATCATCGAAACAGGCGCAACTGCATACAGCGCCAAAAACACAATCGCGATGACGGCGAAGATGGTGATGGGCTTCTTGGTGAACTTACCCAGCAGCCAATACAACACACCGCCGATCACAGCGCCAATGACGCTAAAGCCAATCACGGGCAGCAGGGGAAGTTTCATTCCACCGGCTGCGTTGCCGATGAACCACAAGATTGCGTTGATGACCGCACCACCCACGCCGGCGATCAGCACCGCCTGTGGTATTTTGCCGAACGCGACTTGCTGGGTTTGACTCGATGCAACTGTTGTCATTATTGGGGCTCCTTGATTTAAGCTACAGCGGCCATCTCAGGTGCCTTGATCAGCTCAAGATCAATCTCGATCTTGATGTCCTTGCCGACCAGGAAACCACCGGCTTCCAATGCGACGTTCCAGCCCAGGTTGAAGTCTTCGCGGTTGAACTTGGTGCTGGCGGTGAAGCCGGCGTTGGTGGTGCCAAACGGCGACTTCTGCTGGCCCTGATATTCCACGTCCAAAGTCACTTCCTTGGTCACATCTTTGATCGTCAGGTCGCCGATGATTTTGGCGTTCGTGGCATCAATGTGCTTGACAGTCTTGCTCTTGAACGTGATGGTGGGGTACTTCTCCACATCGAAGAAGTCGGGCGACTTCAGGTGGCCGTCGCGCTGCGCATCCTTGGTGTTGATGCTGGCGGCGTCGATGGTCACGTCCACGGTCGAATTGACCGGGCTGGCGTCGTCAAAGTGCACGGTGCCGCCGAATTTCTCGAACTGGCCGCGCGCCGTGCTCACCATCAGGTGCTTGACGCTAAAGTTGATCGTTGAGTGTGATGTATCGATTGTCCAGGCCATTTGCTAAATCTCCTAAAAATTACTTCGCTAAATATATGGACATTTGTCCGTTTGTAGCTATGATAGTAGTGGACTTGTGTCCGCTTGTCAATACATCCTCATCAAATGCTAAGCGGACCCGGCCAAATGGCACTACCCAATTGGCCTGAATAGGTTGGATGATGAGCAATGATCAGCATCTGTTCGTAGATACAGGCGAAAGCCGACGACAGGCGCTGAGAGCGAGACGAATATTCAATGGCGACTCAACCAAAGAAAAATCCACTGAACCCGATCCCGGCGCAGGATGCGGCGCAGGATGCGGCGCAGAACGCGGATGTGCCGCTGATACTGCCGGCTCTGGAACACATCTCGCTTTCGCCCGTCACCACCCTGCGAGAAGCGCCTGCCCAGACCGAGCGCACCGAGCGCAGTGACGCCGCGGCCAACCGCAGGCTTATCCTGCAGGTGGCCGACGCGTTGTTTGCCGAGCACGGAGTCCCCAACGTACACATGGCCGATATTGCCAAGGCCGCCGGTGTAGGTCAGGGCACGCTCTACCGGCGCTTTGCCAACAAGAGCCAGCTCTGTCTGGCCCTGCTCGATACACAGATGGCCGATTTTCAAAACACCGTCATCACCCAGCTTGGGCAGATGATGCGTGCCGGCCAGCCGCCGCTGCAACAATTGGAATGGTTTCTGGACGCGCTGGTGCACTTCAATGATCGTCACTTCCCGCTGCTGTGCGTGGCCCGCCGCGACCTGCCAGTTGAGCCTACCACTCAACCCGGCCCATGGATCTGGCAGCAAATGACCGTGTGCGCGCTTCTGCAAGGTGCCGTGCGCGTCGGCGAAATCCCACCCGCCATCGCGCGCGAGCTGGATGTGCCGATCATGACCAACCTGCTGCTGGCACCCATGCACCCCGAAACCTTTCGCGGCCTCAACGTCGAGGCCGATGGCAATTTGGCGCGCATCAGTGCCGGCCTGCAATATCTGGTCGCGCTACTTCGGCGCAGATAACCCGTCGTTTTCTTGAAGGAAAACCCCAACGCAACAACGTCATTCCCGCGCAGGCGGGAATCCAGGCATGGGCTCTAAACAACCCTTCGCATCTTCGTGGTGAAAAAAGACAAACACATTCTTCACCCCCACCGGCCTCCCCAAACGTAAAATGTGCGCATGGCGCAACGCATTCTCACCATCAACGCCGGCTCATCCAGCATCAAGTTTGCCCTGTTTGATGGCGCAGAGCGGCGTCTTTCCGGCACGCTGGATCGCATGGGCTCGCCAGATGGCAAACTCAGCCTGACCCAACCCAGCGGCAAAAAGACGGCCACGCCCATTGCTGCATCGAGCCGCGTCGAAGCCATCGACGCGTTCATGGACTGGCTCACCCAGCAAAAAGAGTTAACGGCATTCGAGAGCGTGGGTCATCGCATCGTGCACGGCGGACCCAACTATCGGCAACATGCTCAAGTCGACGCCAAAATGCTCACAGAGTTGCGCCGCATCAGCCCCTACGCGCCCGAGCACTTGCCGGCCGAGATTGAATTGATCGAGCGGTTCACCCAGCGCTTCCCCAAAATCTCACAGGTGGCTTGCTTCGACACGGCCTTCCACGCCAACATGCCACGCGTGGCCAAGTGGCTGCCGTTGCCGCGCCGCTACGACGCGCAAGGCATTCAGCGCTACGGCTTCCACGGCCTCTCCTATGCCTATTTATTAGAGCGTTTGGCCCAGGTGGCAGGTGACGAGACCGCCCACGGCCGCGTCATTCTGGCCCACCTCGGCAACGGTGCCAGCATGGCCGCCGTGCGCGCCGGCAAAAGTATGGACACGACGATGGGCTTTACACCCACCGCCGGCCTGGTCATGAGCACCCGCACCGGCGATCTCGATCCTGGCCTCGTCTCGTATCTGGCCCATGCCGAAAACATGAGCGCCGATCAGTTCCACGATCTGGTCAACAAACACAGCGGCTTAATCGGCATCAGCGAAACTAGCTCGGATATGCGCGATCTGCAAACCCTGGCCGAGACGGACTTGCGCGCGGCCGAAGCCATCGAGCTATTTTGTTACAGTGCGCGCCGGTGGATTGGCGCACTAGCGGCCGTGTTGGGTGGTGTCGACACGCTCGTGTTCAGCGGCGGCATTGGCGAGAATGCTGCGGCTATTCGTTCGCAAATCTGCGCGGGCCTACAATTCCTTGGCCTGCACCTCGATGAAGTGCGCAACCGCCATTGCAATCCCGACGCCGCGCCGCTCGTCTCGACCCAGGAAAGCCCCTCCGCCATTCGCGTCATTCACACCGATGAGGAAGCCATGATTGCGCGGTATGCGCAGAAGGTATTGG
>JBBQST010000286.1:0-6418 GCA_038213625.1 Thermoflexales bacterium | reverse complement strand
GCGGTCATTCTGCTGTCGTTGTTGCTGCAAGGGCTCGCGCGGCCGGTGCTGGCCAAGATCGGTCTGCGCAATATTTCGCGCCGCCCGGCCCAATCCGCGCTGATCATCCTGGGACTCACCCTGAGCACGCTGATCATCGTGAGCGCGCTCAGCATCGGCGATACGCTGACTTACTCGGTGCAACGCCAGGCCGTGGCCGCCTACGGTGAGGTGGATGAAATCATCGCCCCACCCTTACTGTCCGCGCTTGCCAGCGCCAGCAGCAATCAAAGTCAAACGCCGGCTGAAGCGCAAGCGGCCACGACCAACCAGCAGCAACAATTGCAAGACCTCACCGCCGGCGGCCTGACCAGTCTGTTGGCCGTGCTCAATGGCGGATTGCCCGGCATCAGCACCGAGCGCTATGCCCAACTGCGCGAGCAGGCGTTGAAAGAGCCGCTGGTGGATGGCGTGGCCGGCGCGGTTCTATTTCCCACCATCATCCGCAACACCAGCACCGGCCAGGGTGAGCCGCTGGGGTTTGTATTTGCGGTGGATCAAGACTACGACCAACAGTTTGGCATCACCACCGTGCAGGGCGAGCCGGTGCAAATGGCGGGGTTGCGGCCCGGTGTGGGCAATATTTTCCTGCAAGCCAACACGGTGTTCAGCTCGGCCCAGGGTCTGGCCCGTCAGGCTGGGTTGCAAAACGGCGTCTCCGATGCGGTCATTCTGGCCGCCGGCGTGGGCGCGGCGCTCACCGGCGCAACCGGCCAGGGATTCGACCTCACCAGCTTGAGCGTGACCACTCAGACAATGCGCTCGCTGGGCATTGACACGACCCCGTTGGAAGCAAGCGGCATTCAAACCGTCACACTGGCCTCGCTCGGCATTACCACCGAGACATTGCGCACGCTGGGGCAACAGGTCGGCATCACCGACACAACGAACGTGCAACCTGCGGCCGTGCTGAGCAATACGCTGGGGCTCGACACCAGCCAGATTCTCACCGCCGCCCAGGGCTTGCTGACCTCGCTCAACCTCAACACGCTGGGCCGCCAGATTGATCGCACGCTGGAGCCGCTCGGTCTGCAACTTCGCCAGGGCGATGTCTATCTCAATCGGCTGGGTGCCGAACGCCTGGATGCCCACGTCGGCGATGTGCTCGAAATCTTCGTCGGCCCCATCCCAATTCCAGTGCGGGTCAAAGCCATTGTCGATGAAGCCGGCCCAGTCGGTGCCGTGCTGCCCGTCGTCATGCTTCGTCTGGACGAGGCCCAAAAGTTATTCTTCATGAACGGCAAGGTCAATGCCGTGCTCGTCTCGAATCAGGGCGATGCGTTGGAGGGTTTGCAGCACACCGATGCCGTGAGCGAAAAGTTGCGCGGCCTGGCCATGGACGAGGCCACGCTCAAGGATGTGGTCGCGATTCTGCGCCGGCCAGGTGTTAAAAGCGCCATCATCGCCAGCGCCAGCGAACCACAATCGGCCTTTGGCCCCGACGCTGAAGACCAACCGCCGCCGTGGGTGGCCTCCATCCTCCAAAACTTCATTCCCACGAGTGGCCTGAATGACAAGTTAAAAACGCTGCCGGCCGAATTGGACAAGCCCAATATCAGCGATGGATTGCGCAGCCTGTTGAGTGATCAGAATTTTCGCACCTGGTTGCTGAGCCGCAAGATATTGCCCGCCGCTGACGATGCCGAATTGCGGGCCGCTCTCAGCCAGCTCAATCAATTTGATGTCATCGATCCACTGAGCAAGTCCACCGTTGTCACCGTGTCCAACGCGGCCGGCGGCGTCTTCAGCACGATCTTTACCCTGTTTGGCATCTTCTCGATCCTGGCCGCCATCATGCTCATCTTTCTGATCTTTGTGATGCTGGCCACCGAGCGAAACACCGAGATGGGTATCGCTCGAGCCATAGGGGTGCAGCGCAGCCACCTGGTGCAAATGTTTGTCACCGAGGGCGTGGTCTACGATCTGCTCGCCGCCACCATCGGCATTGCGCTGGGCCTGGCCGTGTCGTATGCCATGATTGGTTTCCTGGGCAATCTGGTCAATGGTGTGGCCGGCCGATTTGGCAGCGGCATTAATATTTTGCAGTTCCAGTTTCATGTCGCGCCGGCATCGATTCTGGCCGGCTATTGCCTGGGGGTGCTGTTCACCTACATCATCGTGGTGTGGTCATCGTGGCGGGTGAGCCGGCTCAACATCGTTAGCGCGATTCGCAACCTGCCCGAGGAAGCCAACGCAAAACGGCGCAGCACCTTGAGCAAACTGTCGCGCTGGGCGGTTGGCCCGCTGGTGCTGGCTGCCGGTGCGGCCGTATTGTTTTACGCGTCGCAGCAACGCGTCGTCACGCTGTGGCAAATCGGCGGCACGCTGGCGCTAATTGGGCTGATGGTGCTGATCGAGCGCGTGCTGGAGCAGGCGGCTATGCGCCGTCCCGCGCAAGGCCAGACTGTGCTACGGGCCGAGAACATCCGCCGCATCGTCTACACGCTCATCGGCATCGGTTTGCTCATCATCTGGGGCGCAGGTTGGAACCAGATCATTGGGCGCACAGGTTTTCAGGTGTTGCTGACCGATCAGGTGTGGGTGCTGGCCTCACTCGCGCTTAGCGGTCCCCTGCTGATCATCGGCGCCATCCTGGTCATCATGAACAACGCCGATGTCCTGGCCGGCCTGATCAGCCGCTTGTTTGGCAATCTGCGCGCGGTCGCACCTGTGCTCAAAACCGCCATCGCTTATCCACTGAGCGCGCGCTTCCGCACCAGCATGGCCATGGTGATGTTTGCCATGATCATCGCCACTGTCGTCATCATGGCCGTGGTGATTCGAGCCACCGAATCCATCATCACGCTGGATGAAAAAAGCAGTGCCGGCTTTGAAATTTCGACCTCAAACACTCTGCTCAGCTTCTTCAGCCCTTTGCAGGATTTGAAGAGCGCAATCCCAAGCCAGGTCGGCGATTACCCCAAGCTGGCCGAAGTTGACGGGATTGGCGGCGTCAAAAATGATCGGCTCACCGCGCGTCAGGTTGTGACCCCCGCCGTTGGTGGGGCTCCTACTGACGGCTGGGCGAATCTGGGTGTGTCTGGGGTGGATGCTGGATACTTGCAACAAGCCGAGCAGGTCTACCACTTTGCCCTGCGCGCACCTGGCTACGCCGACGATGCCGCGGTCTGGCGTGCCCTGCGCGAACACAACGATGTCGCCATCATCACCCCGGCGATGTTGGCCCAGGTTCAACCCGGCCAGCAGATCACCGGTTCCATCGCCGGCCAGTCCATCACCAAAACCATCTCGGCGAACGAAGTTACGATGGACAGCACAAACGAGGGCGGCGATTCACGCGGGCAGCCGTTGCCCTCGCTGCGTTTGCACGGCCTCGCGTTGGCCGATACTCAAATGCCCACAACGATGATCGAGGTTCGCAACGGGGTCAACCCATCCGTCACCCATCAAATTCAGGTGATTGGTGTGCTGGCCGACGAGACCACGCTGGCCGGCCGAAACATGCAGATGAACCTAGCTGGGCTGGCGACCTTGCGCGGCGCGGCAACCTACCCCGAGACGTTCTATCTCAAAACGCGTGCCGGCTCTGATGCGGCAGAAGTGCGGCTGGTGGCCCAGGAAGTGGAGCGCGCTTTCCTACCCAATGGTCTGGATGTCACCGTAATGGCCGAAAGTTTTGCCATCGGCCAGAACATCATCCGCGGCATCCTGCGCCTGTTTCAAGGCTTTATGGCCCTGGGGTTGCTGGTGGGCATCGCCGCCCTCGGCGTCATCAGCACCCGCACCGTGGTCGAGCGCCGCCAACAAATCGGCATGATGCGCGCCATCGGCTTTCAAGCCAACATGGTGGCGTTTGCGCTGGTGCTTGAGGCCAGCTTCATTGTGGTAGCGGGTCTGTTGATCGGGGCCGGCACAGGCTTGTTACTCGGCCAATACATCGTGCGCACATTTTTGACCGGCCTCACCTCACAAATGCAGTTCAGCCTGCCGTGGCTACAGATCGGGGTGATTTTGCTGCTGGCGTATGGCTTCTCACTGCTCACAACCATTGTGCCGGCGATTCAGGCCTCGCGCATTTACCCGGCCGAAGCGCTGCGTTACGAGTGAACGTCATTTGAGATTTCCAGACGCTGACACAGCGCCAGATTCTGTTGGCGCAAGATCGAACCTGCGTCATCAGAATCTGGACAGCGTGCCTAAATTAGTCTTCAAAAGAAATCGACCGTCAGTTGATGGGTTGCCGTAAGGACAGGTGTGCAATAAGCCTTCGGAGGGGCGTGGCGGTAGCCGCCCGCATGCTGCGCCCCTACCATGCACATCGCACATCGCACATCGCGTCAAGAACTTTTGCCGATCTACTGAGAGCCGGCCGACCCACCTATGAGGCAGAACTTCACACCCAGTGCCGGCAGTGGCTTGCTCCATGCCATCACTGATATAGTTGTCGCCACATGAGTGAGAACGTGGACATTCCAGCTGCCGAGACTGCAGCCGCGGCTAACGCACAATCCAATTCCCCGCAAGTTGTCGCGCCGAGAATTCAAGCCAGTTTGTTTCGCCGGATCTGGGTGTTGCTGGCTGTGGCTGCGGTTGCCATCATCACCGACCAGATCACCAAACGTCTGGTGGAAGCCAATATCGGCATCTATGATCAGGTCGTGATCACGCCGTGGCTGTCGCCGTATCTCACGTTCACCCACACGATGAACACCGGCGCGGCCTTCAGTCTGTTGCCGCAAGGCGGTGCCATTTTCTTTGTGGTCGGCATCATCGTCAGCTCACTCATTCTGTACTATGCGCCGCGGCTGCCGGTTGAAGATTGGATCTCGCGGGTGGCGCTGGGCATGCAGCTCGGCGGGGCTATCGGCAACCTGATCGACCGTGTGCGCCAGGGCCATGTCACCGACTTCATCCACTTCCAGATTCCGGAAATTAACTTTGATTTCCCCGTGTTTAATGTCGCCGATAGCTGTATTGTCGTCGGCGTCATTTTGCTGATTGCGCTGAGCATCTTCCGCAAGGAACCGGCAGACTCGGTCACCAGCCCAAATTGAGCCGTTCGCGCAAGACCTGCGCGGCCGTGCGAGCGCCCTCGGCAAACTCCATCGTCCGCGTGGCATACAGCACCTCATCGCTGGCGCACACCACAAACCCTGCACCGTTGCGGGCCGGACCCAGATCGCGCAATTTGTCTTTGTAGTCGGGCTGCCACTGCCGCACCAAAAAGGGGATGTCTGGCAACCGGCCGCGCAACACTCGCAGACCCGTCGTCTGCTCTGGATACGCCACCATCCCCAGACTGCCTTCAGGGCTTTCGGCCCGCCATTTCTGCATCCAGCGCAGCGCATACATTGGCTCCTCAGCCGGCACATCCACAATCACGGCGCGGTTGGGCTCGCTCAAAATATCGCCAATGACGGCCTCATGACCCTGCGGCCACACAATCACGGCATCGGCCCGAAACTGCTGGAACGCACCTCGGGCATAGGCCGCGGCGGATGCGCCCAGGGTGGCCAGCCCCAGATCAAAGATGAGTGGGATGTCGTCGGGAATCAGCCTCACGATCCGCTCCAACGCCACCATCCCGGCCGCGCCTTCGGCAAAGTAGTAGGCCAGATCAATCTTGTAGGCGCACACGGCATCCTGGGTGGCCTCGATGATCGCGCGCGCAAAGGGCAGCATTGGCTCATCGGCGTAGAGCAACGGCAGCGGCGTTTTGGCCACCACGATGTCCAACCCCAGACACAGGCGCGAGCGATGACGCTGTTGAGCCGCGTTGAGCTTTGTTACAAAATTCATGTTTAACTTTGAGGCCGATAGAAACTAACAGTCAGGCCTTGCGACAATGTTTTAGTGTCGGCCAATTGATATCCCAGTGAAGCATAGTGCTGGGCAAACTCATTCACCAAAGTCTGCCGCCACAGGTTCTTCTTTTGCATGTCGTCAGTGCCGTAAAACGGCGACTCCGGCGCGACCTGTATCAACGTCACCTGCGCGCCAGGGTTTTGCTCCAGCCACGCACCCACCTTCTCCAGATCACTGCCAGCGTCATCGCCCGAACCTGGCGGCGCGTCGTACTGAATATTCCCACGCTCGGCAAACACCGGCAACGGCCGCAAGCGCCACTCGAACAGCGGCGGGCTTAGCTCACCAAATGTGCCGATGATCAACACCGGCTGGTTGCCATCCTGCCAGCCCACCACCTGCGCCGCCGCCGCTCGCGCCGCATCCGCCGACGCGCCGCCCCACACCGGTTGCAATCTGGGTAGCCAGTGGAGCCAGCTTGCGACCGCGATGGCAAAGGCAACAGTGACAGAGACGAGGGACGGCCGAAGACCGGCGAAGGTGAGATTTGGGTGAAACCTCGTGAGCCGGCCCGCGTCGCAGCGCATTTGGGCGAACCCAGCAGAAAAACCGC
>JBBQST010000285.1:0-6435 GCA_038213625.1 Thermoflexales bacterium | reverse complement strand
CCCGACCCCTAAAGGGGAGTCGAAGACGTCATCAGCGACTCCCTTTAGGGGTCGGGGGTCCATTGACGAAGCTCAAGATGAGCCTAACGCTGCTTAATTTCGTGCCTATGGGGCGGGTCTGAGACCCACCCCTACATGGCTTAAATGCCTCTAAATCAGAATGCACCCCTACGAATACGTAAACGTCGACGTTCACGTATTCGTAGACGAACACGCCTATCACCCTATCTTGCCTGCCTCTGCCTCGGATATCATTGCGCCGTGTCCGCAACAAACTCTTCTGCCCCGATGCAAATTCAGTCGTCCTCGCGCGTCGTGCCGCTCGATGCACGCCGCAACTTCGCAGCTTTTGCCGGCGATATCCTCTTTTTCGTCACCGGCACCTATTTCATCCCTGTCACCACCGTATTGGTCGGTCTGGTGAGCGAGCTCACCGACAACAAGGTGCTGATTGGGGCGGTGGGCACGGCCTGGCTGGCGGTGTGGTACCTGCCCCAACTGTTCGGCGCGCGTCTGGTGCGCGGGTCGCGCTATCAAAAGCGATATGTGATCGTGTGCGCGTTAATCGGCCGGCAGGTGTTTTTGTTGCTGCCGTTGTGGCTGGTCATGACCGGCGCAGCTCAGCCGCTGCTCACAGTCTGGTTATTGCTGGCCGGCATCGTCATCTTCAACTTTACCGATGCGATTGCCGGCGTGGCCTGGTTCGACATCATCAGTCGCACCCTGTCGCCGCGCATGCGCGGCCGGGTGGTGACGGCGGGACAATTGGTGGCGTCGCTGGTGGGGCTGGCCGTCAGTGTGCTGGTGCGCTATTTGCTCGATCCCAAGATACTGGCATTTCCCATCAACTATGCGGTGTTGATAGCGTTGGCATGGCTATTTTTTGCGCTTTCGCTGCTGTCATTTGCGATGATCAAGGAGAACCCTGTCTCGGACAGTGTGACTGATCATGCCAACGAAGGCAGCTTTATGGCCCATCTCAAGGAAGCCGTCGGCACCGACAAAGTGTTTCGCCAGTTGTTGGCCGCCCGTCTGCTCACTGGTGTGGAAATGATGGCCGCCTCGTTCTATGTCGTGTTCATCAAAGATCGGCTGCGGCTGGGCGATGACTCCATCGGCATCTTCACCCAGATGTTGATTATTGGGGCGATTGCCGGCCTGCTGTTGTTTGGCTGGCTGTCCGAGCGATTTGGTGCGCGGCGGGTGGTTCAGGCCTCGACCTTTTTTCAGTTTATCTCGCCGGTGCTGGCACTGACCATTGCGGCGTTTCCTGTCATTGCCGATACGGTGCCGGGGCTGGCATTCGGTGCCATGGCGCTGGTCATGGCCTTGCGCGGCGCCATCGAGCACTCACTCGTCCTCGGCTTTGTCGGGTATTGCCTGGATTATGCGCCAGACCGGAACCGGGCCATGTATGTCGGCGTCCTCAACACAGTCAGTGGTGTGGTTGCGTTAACACCCTTGTTAGGTGGCATTCTGATTCAGGCTTTGCAATCGACGGGAGGCTCAACGGCTTACAGTATTGTGTTTGGTCTGGCCGCAGTCATGGTGGCATTGGGTTTGGTGGCGGCGTTTCGTCTGCCCAAACTGCCGGCCCATGCGTGACAATGCATGTCAGATATTACATGTCAGATATCATCAGTGATTCTAATCATGGCGATCCTGTGCCGCGATCAGAATCTTACAGATCCGACTGCAATAAGTGTGCGGATTTTGCCTGTGTAAACCGACTATCGGGGCGGGAATTGTGCTGAAAGACAGAAATGTTTGGCGCATCGGACTGGGAAACCGGCCCGTGAAGCCAGACCGGCGCAACTCTCATTAGCAGTCTGCTCGACCGTGACTGTTTGGCTGAATGCAGTTTTCACACCGTAGCCCATCACTAACATCGTTAACACAGGAGAGGAGCATGAGCGTGGCACAACCGAAAGATATAATCCGGCAGGGAATGAATAACCGAGGAGAGAGCATGGAGCGCCCGTCGGACCCATCAACATCATCCACCAAAACAGCAACTGTAGACGTCATTATTCCGGTCTACAACGAAGAACGCGATCTCCCCAAGAGTGTCGAGAAACTGCGTGCTTTTCTCAAAGAAAATTGCACCTTCAAGTGGAAGATCGTTGTTGCCAACAACGCCTCGAAGGATCGCACCCTGGAGATTGCCCAGGAGTTAAAGGCCAAGTATCCCAACGAAGTCGATTACATCCATCTGGATCAAAAGGGCCGCGGCCGGGCGCTGAAGAAAGCCTGGTTGACTTCGACCGCCGACATCGTCGCCTACATGGATGTCGATCTGTCCACCAACCTGAGCCACTTTATGCCGCTGATCGAGCCACTGGCCGACGGCCGCTTTCACGTGGCCACAGGTTCGCGGCTGATGAAGGGTGCGCGAGTCACCCGCCAACTCAAGCGCGAGATCATCTCCCAGGCCTACAACCTGATGATCAAGGTCTTCTTCCCCACCAAAAAGTTTAGCGATGCCCAGTGCGGCTTTAAGGCCATGACCCGCAAATCCGTGCAGGAGCTGCTGCCCTATATTCAGGACAATGCCTGGTTTTTTGACTCGGAACTGCTGTTGCGAGCCGAGCAAAGCGGCTATCGCATTTGGGAAGTGCCGGTGGAGTGGATCGAAGATCTCGATACCCGTGTCAAAATCGTGTCCACGGCCATCGAAGACATGAGGGGCCTCTGGCGCGTGCGCACCACCAAACTTCGCGCGTAAATCTCCGCTGAAAACGAAATAAACCCCTGATGTTCCACGAGAACATCAGGGGTTTTTGCATTTCGGCCGCGCATCCCATTCTGGCACACAAGGGTTCAGCACGAATCATTGCTGTGTCTCACGCGTGTCTTCGTCACTTCCGGCGACCTTTGGTGTTTAATCCTCGCGTTAGGCGATAATAAAGCACGTTGGAGGTTGGGAGATTTAATGTATACGTTGCAAATGCGACGCGTGGTTGTCACTGGAATCGGCGCAGTTTCGCCCCTGGGGTTGGATATGAAATCCACCTGGGAGGCAATTATCAATTCACAAACGGGTGTTGCACCCATCACACGCTTTGATTCGAGCAAGTTCCCTGTACAGGTGGCTTGCGAGGTCAAACACTTCGACCCCAAACTTTTCGTAGAGGCCAAAGAGGTGCGGCGCTCCGACCTCTATGAGCTCTATGGCATCGCCGCGGCCGTGATGGCGGTGAAAGATGCCGACCTGAAGATCACGCCCGAGAACGCCGACGATATCGGCGTGGTGGTGGGTTCATCGGTCGGCGGTTTCACATCCATGCTGAACCAGCACGAGGTGTTGAACACCCAGGGTGCGCGGCGGGTCAATCCCTTCACCATCCCGATGGTGATGAGTAATGGTGCGGCCGGCATGATCTCGATTCAACTGGGAGCCAAGGGGCCGTGCTATTCGGCCGCCTCGGCATGTGCCACCAGCAACGATAGCATCGGCCAGGCGGTGGACGTCATTCGCCGGGGTGGAGCCGTGGCCATGATTGCCGGCGGGGCCGATGCCACTGTCAGCGATCTGGGCATGGTGGGTTTCGATCAGATTGGCGCGCTCAGCCACGACAATGTGCTTCCCTCACACTCGCCCAAGCCGTTCGACAAAAAACGGGATGGGTTGGTGATGGGTGAAGGGGCGTGCTGCCTGGTGCTTGAAGATATGGAGCACGCCATAAAACGCGGTGCGACAATCCTGGCGGAAGTGGTGGGCTTTGGCCAGACTGCCGATGCCTTTCATGTGATCGCGCCCGCCGAAGGCGGCACCGGTGCCATCAAAGCCATGAAAAAGGCGCTGGCCGATGCATGCCATTACGGCGTCAGCCCCGAAGACATCAGCTACATCAGCGCCCACGGCACTGCCACGCCGCTGAACGACATCACCGAAACGGCCGCGGTCAAAGAGGTGTTTGGAGATTACGCCTACAAGATTCCCATGAGCAGCATCAAGAGCATGACCGGCCACATGATGGGGGCCACCGGTGCTCTGGAAGCTGCAACCTGCATCTACGCCATTCGGGATGGCATCGTGCCGCCGACGCGCAACCTGACCGAGCCAGATCCCTTGTGCGATCTGGATTACGTGCCGCAGGAGGCGCGCAAACACAAAGTCGTCGCGGCCATGAACAACTCCTTTGGCTTTGGTGGTCACAACAGTGTGCTCATTTTTAAACGATTTGATGGTTAGAGGTTAGGCAGAGATAAGGAGTAGTCAGTAGTCAGTAGTCAGTAACCAGAACGATGAGGTGTTGCGTTGAACACACGGCGCTGGTTACTGACTACTGACTACTGACTACTGGCTACTCCTCACATGCTTCCCGAATTTAAAAACCCCGATCTGCTCACCCGCGCGCTCACGCATTCCTCTTTTGCCAACGAACACCAGGAAGAAGGTCAGGCCCGTCTGGCGGACAACGAGAAGCTTGAATTTCTGGGTGATGCCGTGCTCGACTTCATTGCCGGCGCCTGGCTCTACAACCGGTTTCCAGACTTTGACGAGGGCCGGCTCACCAGTATGCGGGCCGCTTTGGTGCGGGTGGGGATGCTGGCCGAATTCGCCCGGCAAATTGACTTACCCGACAGGATGCGGCTCGGCAAAGGTGAGATTGATACCGGCGGCCGCAATCGCTCCAACATTTTGGGCGATGCGTTCGAGGCCGTGCTCGGCGCTCTCTTTCTCGATCAGGGCATTCAGGCGGCCTGCGAATTTATCGAGCCCTTTCTCGAAAAAGCAACCCCGATCATCCTGAACGACAACCGGGATCGAGACGCCAAGAGCCGGTTGCAGGAGTGGAGCCAATCCATATTGAATGTGACGCCGCGCTACAAATTAACGGCGACACACGGGCCGGATCACGCCAAAATCTTCACCGTTGAGGTGTGGCTGGGTAACCAGCTCGGCGCAACCGGCACCGGCACCAGCAAGCAAGTGGCCGAACAGCTTGCCGCGCAGACTGCGTTCATCAATCATCAAGCCCCATCGGGTGCAGCCGAGCCCGCACCTGAGAATTTGAATATCGAGGATAGTGAAATCCTAAAAACTTAGCGCACTGGAACAAGCCACACTCACACCCGCTTCCAGCGCATCCATGTCGCGCTATTAAAAAAGCTGGCCACCACGCTGCCCGGCGGCACCAACTCGTCACATCGGCGGCGCAATTCCTCTGGCAGCGTCATGGTCAAGACCGGCAGCAAGTGTTGCAGTTGCGCCAGCGTGCGCGGGCCAATCAGCGGCGCAGTCACACCGGGTTGGTCCTTGACCCACAACACGGCTGCCTGGGCCGGGTCGAGGCCATGCTCGCGCGCCATGGCCGCAAACTGGTTGCCGACCTCGACCCCGCGCTGGGTAATGCGCTCGGCGTAGATACCGCCGCGCACTATTGCCCGCGAGTCACTGGGCGGCACATCGGCCGAGGCATACCGGCCCGCCAGCATGCCCATGGCCAGCGGCGACCATGTCAGCAGGCCCAGGCCGTGGCGCTGGCACACCGGCACCAACTCGTTCTCGATGCGCCGATCCAGCAGGTTATAGGGCGATTGCTCGCTGACAAATTTAGTGACGTTTTTGATCTCGCTCGTCATCAACGCCTCGACCACATGCCAGGCCGGCGCGGTGCTGCTGCCGATGTAGCGCACCTTGCCCTGCCGCACCAGATCGTCCAGCGCGCGCAAGGTCTCATCCAGCGGCACCTCCATATCAGGCCGATGCGTTTGGTAGAGGTCGATGGTGGCGGTTTGCAGCCGGCGCAGCGAATCCTCGCAGGCGCGCATGATGTGCCGGCGCGAGTTGCCGCGATCATTGACACCAGGGCCGGTGGGGTAGTGCACCTTGGTGGCCAGAATCACCTGATCGCGCAAGCGATGTTCCTTGAGCGCCCGGCCAATGATGCGCTCGGCCTCGCCTTTGGCATAGCTGTTGCTGGTGTCGATGAGGTTGATGCCGGCGTCGAGGGCGGCCCGAATGATGGCGATGCTCTCGGCGTCTGGCGTGGGGTTGGCGAAGTTGTCGGTGCCGAGGGCAAGCGGCGACACTTTTAAGCCGGTGCGGCCAAATTGGCGATAGTCCATGTGGCTTGCTACTCTAGCGGCTTTAGGCAGATTTCTGAACCCTATATCTATTGCGTGCTGAAACCGCCGTCCACATAGTGCATACCGCCGGTGATGTAGCTGGCTGCGTCCGAAGCCAGAAACAGCACCATCTGGGCAATCTCCTCCGGCTCGGCCAGCCGGCCCATCGGCACCACCCGCTCGCCCATCTCGCGCAGTTGCTCGTCGGTGAGCGGCGCTGCACGGCCGGCCGCGCGCAGCATGGGCGTGTTCACCTCGCCGGGGCAAACCGCATTCACGCGCACGCCGTCGCGAGCATGTTCGATGGCGAACGTACGCGTAATCTGGTGCACGGCCCCTTTGCTCATCGCGTATGCCAGC
>JBBQST010000284.1:0-6450 GCA_038213625.1 Thermoflexales bacterium | reverse complement strand
CAAACCAAACATGCCGGTGAGCGCGTGTTGCGCCTGTGGAATTAACACCTCGTTCGGCTGGGCCACAATGCCTTCGTTGCGGTGGCCGCCCAAAAAGGCACGCAGCAACACCAGATCTTGTGGTGAACGCGCCGGCCACTTGTTCGACATGACTTCACACGCCAGCACGGCCAAACCCTCGCGCTCTGGCACCACCACCCCAAAGCCATCAAACGGCTTCGTCACCGCATCGCGTGGAAACGCAAAGGTGACGGTAGCGACGGAGATATATCGCACGGCGCGCAACTGGTCCGCGCTCGCGGCATCGTGGGCGGCAATGAGATGGGCCATGGCAAAGGCCGGCACCGCCAGCACGACCACGTCGGCATGCACGGTCTCAGCGTGACCAAGATGGAGTTGGTAGCCGCCAGCAGGCCGGGGCTCGATCTGAGTCACATCAGCTTGGGTGCGAAGCTGGCAGCCCATCTCGCGCAGGCGCTGGATCAGAGTTTCAACCCACTCGCCCAGTCCATTGGGCAGGGTCACAAATGGGGGTGGCTTGGTCGACGCGGCTGCAACGGCCACACCCTTACCCGTTGCCTTTTTGGTCTGGCGCGCCGCCTTCTGCATCGCCAGCATGCCTTTGAGAAGGCTGCCATGGGTTTGTTCCAGCTTGAGAAAGCGGTCGAACGACACCAGCGTGCTGAGCTGGTCGACATCGGACAAATAAATGCTGCCCACGGCCGGCCCCACCAAATTTTCAAGCACCTCATCGCCAAAACGCCGGCGCACCAGATTGCCCAGCGACTCATCCTCGGTCGAGGTGCGCGCCGGCAGCCACCACTCGCGCGCGGCCCGCAGTTTGCCCGGCCACGACAGCAGTGGCGTCTTCAAAAACCCCTGCGGCCTGGTCGGCACCGGTTCGGGTGTGCCGTGGTGCAGCACATAGTTGCGGCCTGTGTCATCGGCCGCCAGCAAGCGGTCTGCCAGGCCGAGCTCGCGACACAGCTCGTAGGCCCACGGCTTGCGCGTGACAAACGACTCAGGGCCACCCTCTATGAGGCTATTGCCGACGCGCTCGGTTTTGATTTTGCCGCCGAACGTGGCGGCGGCTTCAAGCACCGTGCAATGGACGCGATGGCCGCTTTTCTGAACGTGTTGCAGCAGGTAATAGGCCGTGGACAAGCCAGAGATGCCGCCGCCAACGATGACCACCTGCTGGGTAGATTGATCGCCCATGATTAAGCCTGTTTGCGAGGCCGGTTAATCATGATCGCGCCGGGTGACTCAGTCGTCGAGGGCGAGGTCGCAGGCGAGGTCGACGAATTCGGCATCGGGGTTTGCTCGTACACTGATGCAATCGCCAACTGCACCGCATTCAGCAGCGCATTGATGCGCATGAGCAATCGGCTCTGGTCGATGCTGCGCGGCCGGGTGGTCTCGGGCAAATCCAGCGACGCTTCCATCAGCCGGTCGCGAAAGAACAGTGCCGCTTGCAAGGCGTCGGACAGCAAGATACCGGACGAGTGGCTGATCTGGCCATACTCACGGCCCACATCTCGCGCCTCATGCAGCAGATGTTCGCTGGCGCTGCCCTCTTCGGCCGACAAATATTGCAGGGTCAACCCCATCAGCCGGCGGCCGACCTGGCGATGTTTCTCGCGCAGATCGTCGCTCAGGCTGACCATCCATTGCGCATTGGCCTGAGCTGGAATGCCCTCGCGGGTGTGCTGCATGGCCTGGCTGGCCCAGGCTTCCGGCACGCTCAACGCCTTGCCGCTCACCATGCGCTGCTCGGCAAATGCGCTGACGGCAGCAGCGGCAAAACGCCGGTGGCCGCCCGGTGTCAGCATGTGGGGAATATCGCCCTGATCGGCCCAGCGCCGGAGTGTGGCGATATGAACGTTTAAGCGCGCAGCAGCTGTTTTGAGCGACAGCCATACATCAGAATTGGGGGAAAGCGGGTCGTTATGCCTCATGTGACGCCGCATAAACTGTGCAAAGCTACACAAATCTATGCAATGGCGACTAGGTTAGCATATTGTGCGCGGCATGCAACCGCCATTTGTCAGGGTACCTTTCGTGAGGTAAGACAGCAGATCAGCGTTTGCGCAACGTTGTTGGCTGTGTTTGTTGGCTTTATTGAAAGGGGTGCATTCTTTTTAGGGGCAAGCGCCGGCTCGGCCCTGTCCGCCAGGCCCTAAAAGGCCAAGCGGTCGAGGCCGAGGGGTGATGCTGTTGACGCCCACTGGCACTCGCATTGATCTGCCGAGGTGGCTGGAGGCGCATTACACGCATGATCAGCACGTCGATCTGCCCGTGTTGGTGAGTGTCCAGCATCGCCTGCCGGCGCGGCTGGTCGCCATCTGCGTCCCTCAGGCCGTTGCCGACGAGCGCCGTCGCAAGTTGCATGACACCGCTCGCCAGAAGGGTCAGACGGTCAGTGCCCTCACCCTGGCCTTGGCCCATTGGAGTCTGTTCCTGACGAACGTGCCCCCGCGCTGTTGAGCGTGGATGCACTGCTGGTCATCGCCCGCGTCCGTTGGCAGATTGAACTGTTGTTCAAGTTGTGGAAATCCTCCGGTCGTATTGATGAATCCCGCTCTCACAAACCCTTTCGCAGGTTTATCCCTAAAAGGGAATGCACCCTTTCAACAAGACGTGTCGATTTTAAGTGAATGTTTACGAACTATTTTGGGATCACACCACCCACTTTTTGCATATAGCCGCGATATTGATCGCCAAATGTATCTAGCATCATCTTTTCCTCTGCCTGAACTCGCAGCAAATAGAACGGAATAAAAAATTCCCGGCCAGCATATATATCAATGCCACTCCAAAATAGCCCCCCTCCCCATCACAAGATATAAAGCAGGGATAACAGCACGGCCAGAGGCAGGGCAAAGACCAGACTGTACATGCCAGCGTTTTCCATCGAGATTGCATCGGCGATCTTTATCACCACGAGGTCGAGCTGGCCCAACCCAACTGGAACATGTCCTGGGCAGACCCAACCGCCAACCGAGCCAGCCGCCAGCAGCTCCGCCGCATGGCCCAGGCCGAGCCGGCCCACAGCATCGCCTCGCACATCCGCGAAGTCATTGCGCCGGAGCGGCTATAGGAGCCGACGCACGAGGTCGGGTAGGCGCAGGGTATAGGTGCGGGTGACAAAGATCATCCGGTCGGCGCTGGTGCTGCACACCATCACACTCATGTTCAAGTTCAACGGCCCCGCCACCTGCGTCGAGCGCGCCATCAGCATGCAGTTACTCTGGGCGAATCTTTCCGGCCCCAGGTTAAAGCCCACGGAATACCATTTGTAGACGGTGTTAAAGGGATCGAGTGTGCGAAAGGTTTCGATGCGGGTGAAGGCCATGTTGCCGCGGTAGCGCATAAGATCTTCGGCGGCAATATGAGTCGAACCCGGATACTCGGCCCCATGATAGGTGCGCCACATCATGAAGGCCGTGCCGCCCCACACCAGCACAAACGCCAATACCACCCACAGCACCACCCGCCAAAACAGGCGCCGCATGGGTCTGGGTCCCCTTGCAAGCTCAACCGTCATCCATTACCCTCTGGCAAATTCAGCATCACAAACCACCGCCTCGGATTAACACCCCACGACACTTTAAGACACTTCACTGATTACCTTAGGTTTTTGGAATGGAGGCTTCAGCCGACTCTGGTACGCGGGCGGGAACGCAGAGTCGGCTGAAGCCTCCA
The DNA here is from genome assembly GCA_038213625.1 of Thermoflexales bacterium. Taxonomy (GTDB): domain Bacteria; phylum Chloroflexota; class Anaerolineae; order J036; family Brachytrichaceae; genus JANMVQ01. The sequence goes on along the minus strand of JBBQST010000284.1, from coordinate 2,745 downwards.
TTCCAGCATAAAGACGAAAACCTAAGGTAATCAGGACACTTCAATAACACCCGGATTACGCACGACTAGATACGACTAGACACGACTAGATACAACCATGAACCACTCCTACTACATTTTCCCCGATCAAGTGTATACCGGCTTCGGCAGTGCACAAAAAGCCGGCGCTGAAGCCAAAGCCGAGGGCGCACAGCATGTCTTTGTCATCGCCGACCCTGGCGTGGTATCGGCAGGGCTGGTCGAGCCAGTGATCCAATCGATTCAAGCGGCTGGACTGGCCTACACGATTTACGACAAGGTGGTGCCCAATCCAGACACAACATCGGTCGATGCCGCAGTGACGGCCTATCGCGCCAGCGGCGCAGATTTACTGATCGGCATCGGTGGTGGCAGCAGCCTCGACACTGCCAAGGCAGTTCGCATGGTGGCAGGTGGCCCGGCCGATGGCAAGGTGGCCGAGTATGCCTATCGCATGGGCGACAAGGCCCGCCCTCACCCCAAACATCTGCCCTGCTTCATCGCCATTCCGACCACTGCAGGCACCGGGGCCGAGGTGACGCCATGGGCTGTTATCACCGATCCACAGGATAAGTTCAAGTTCGGCGTAGGGGGGCCGCGCAGTGTGCCGAGCATGGCGCTGATCGACCCTGAATTGATGCTGGGGCTGCCGCCATTTCTGACCGCGGCTACCGGCATGGATGCGCTCACACACTGCATCGAGGCCTATGTCAGCACCAACGACAATCCCATCCTGGATGCGATGATCCTGCACGGCATCGAACTGGTGGAGCGCTATTTGCCAATCGCGGTGTCCAAGGGCAGCGACCGAACTGCACGCGAGGCGATGGCGCAGGCAGCCATGATCGGCGGCATCGCCATCAGCAGCAAATGGCTGGGCGCGTGTCACTCGCTGGCGCACCAGCTCAGCGGCTTTGCCAACGTCCAACACGGCCTGGCCAACGCCATCATGCTGCCGCATGTCATGGCCTACAACATGCCGGGAGCGGTGGAGAAATATGCACGCGTGAGTGATGCATTGGGCGGCCCAACGACAGGCACCGTTCGCGCGCGGGCCGAGAACGCCATCACGCTGGTGCAAATGTTGAATGCCGATGTCGGGCTGCCATCCCGATTGCAAGACGTGGGGGTGATCGAAACGGTGATTGTGCCGATGGCCAAATTCGCCTATACCGTGGACCTGAACTGGTGGACCAACCCACGTAATCTAAACGAAAGTGTGATGGAGCAGCTGTATCGTGCCGCGTGGTAGCGCTTAATTTCAAGGCTTTGCGCTTCCAAGACCACCGGTCACGCTCACATAAACGTCCATTTCAACCCTACTGTGCTACCATTTTCAAAAGAGACTGGCACGTAAATCAGCCAGTTTCAATTTTGCTCTATGCGTGCCCGCTCCTCCATCCTGTTCGGCCTGCGCGTTTCCGGCGCTGTGCTTTTTGGTCTCCTCGGCTGGCGGCTGGGCGATCTGGTTTCGCTGGCCCTTTTGCCCGCGTCATTAAGCTCCAACCAACTCATCCATGCGAGTCTGGCGTTAGTCGCCAGCCTCATCGGCCTGGTGCTGGTGCCGGCCCTGTTTGGCGGGGCCATCAACGGCCTACTCGAGCGCATCGGCCGCATCACCGGCACCCAGCTTGTGGCCGATTTCATTGGCCTGGGCGGTGGGCTGCTGATCGCGGTGTTTCTCGCTTTTCCACTGGCACGCCTGCCAGAGCCGTTTGGTCAGGTGCTGCCGTTTATCAGCGCGGTGGCATTTGGCTCATTTGGCCTCAGTGTCATGAACATGCGCTACAAAGAGGTCTTTCGGCTGCTCAACATTCGCCGGCTGGAGTCTGACGAGGCCGAGGACACTAAAGCGAACAGTGCACCGGTCAAAGCCCGCGAAACCCTTTTGTTGGATACCAGCGTCATCATTGATGGCCGCATCGCCGATATCGTCGCCACCGGCTTTGTGCGGGCACAACTGCTGGTGCCGCGTATGGTGCTCAGCGAGTTGCAACACATCGCCGACAGCACCGACGGCATTCGACGCGCCCGGGGCCGGCGTGGGCTGGAAGTGCTCAAGCAATTGCAGCGCGAACCTGGCGATGCGGTGCAGGTGATTCATGATGATGTGCCGGGTGATTTGCCGGTGGATGAAAAGCTCATTCGGCTGGCAATGAGCTTGAAATGCCCGATCATGACCAACGATTACAACCTGAACAAAGTCGCCTCGTTGCAGGGGGTGACCGTGTTGAATATCAATGAGCTGGCCAATGCGGTGAAGACGGTGTTATTACCGGGTGAAAATCTGCAACTGCGCATCATCCAGGAGGGCAAGGAGCACGGCCAGGGCGTCGGCTATCTTGAAGATGGCACCATGGTCGTGGTCGAGGATGGTCAGACCTACCTCAATAAAATCATCCCGGTCACGGTGACCAAAATACTGCAAACTTCGGCTGGACGCATGATCTTTGCCAGGCCCTGAGTCCTGTCCCGCGTACAATCGTTTCCAGCTTAATATGTGCAGGCTTTGCAGGCGCAAACGGATATGACAATTCAAATCTACAACGTTCTCCGACGCGAGAAAGAACCTTTTAAACCCATAATTGACGGCCAGGTCACCATGTATGTGTGCGGCCCCACGGTCTACGATTACTCACACCTCGGCCACGCCAAGACCTATGTCTCATTCGATGTGGTCGTGAAGTGGCTGCGCTACAGCGGCTACAAAGTGCGCTATGTGCAAAA
>JBBQST010000283.1:0-6450 GCA_038213625.1 Thermoflexales bacterium | reverse complement strand
CGACAGCAACAGCGGCGAGCTCATTATTCCTGAGAACAAAAGCGTGCGTCTGGACATGACCTCAAACGATGTGATTCATGCCTGGTGGGTGCCCCAATTTGGACCCATGCGCTATGTCAATCCGGGTGAGCGATCGTATGTCTGGTTCGATGTACCCGCCGGCGACTATATTGGCCAGTGCAACGTATTCTGTGGCGTCGCTCATGCGCAAATGCTCTCGAATGTGAAGGTGCTGCCGCAAGCCGAATATGACACCTGGTACGCCGGAAAAACTGGTGCAGCCAGCGCGCCCGTGCAAGCAGGCGACGCCACGCGGGGTGAAAAGATTATGCTGGGAACTGGGCCGTGCAAGACTTGTCACTACATTGAGGGGACAACGGCGCAGGGCCGGGTAGCGCCGCGCGAGATGACTCATTTTGCCAGCCAGCCCAACATTGCCCAGTTGGACGCCGTGCCCAACACGCCGGAGAATCTGACCAAATGGCTCGAGAATCCACAAGCCGTGAAACCCGGCACCGCCATGCCCAATAATGGCCTCAACAAACAACAAATCGCTGATTTAGTGGCGTATTTACAAACGTTGAAATGAATCAGAAGTCATTAGTGATTAGTCATTGGTTTTTAGTTTTGAATCCAGCTAGCCAGATTCACAGCTAAAACTAACGACTGACTACTGTTTACTAAGAACTTCCTATGGCAAGTATCACAATTCCTGTTTCAGCTCGCAGCAAGACCAATACGGGTCTTATGAGCTGGCTGTCCAGTGTCGACCACAAAAAGATCGGCATCCTGTATATGGTGATGGCGTTTACGTTCTTCATCGGTGCCGGCATCCTGGCATTGCTGATCCGGCTGCAGTTGGCCGCGCCCGATCTCAAGATCGTAGATCAGGGCATGTACAACCAGCTGTTCACCATGCACGGCACGGCCATGATCTTCCTGTTCGTGATTCCCATGCTGGTCGGCGGCTTCGGCAACTACTTCATCCCGCTGATGATTGGCGCGCGTGATGTGGCCTTCCCTCGTCTCAATGCATTCAGTTTCTGGATCACCCTCGGTGGAGCCATCGTCATGATGGGCGGTTTTCTCGTCGGCACCATCGCCGAATATGTGCCGGCCCTGAGATTCCTGCTCTCCAACGGCATCCTCACCTCCAACGCCATGTGGATTGCGTATGTGCCGCTGTCCAACAAGCAATTTTCGCCCCAGATCGGCATGGACATCTGGCTCATCGGCCTGATCCTCAACGGCATTGGTTCAACATTGGGTTCGGTGAACTTTCTGGTCACGGCCTACACCATGCGCGCGCCGGGCATGACTGTCTGGCGCATTCCCATGTTCGTGTGGTCGATGATCGTGACTGCGGCCATGATTCTGCTGGCCACGCCCGTGCTAACCGCCGCGCTGATCATGTTGACGGCTGATCGCAACTTCGCGACGCAGTTCTTCAACAATACGAATACGCGGCTATGGCAGCACATGTTCTGGTTCTACAGCCACCCAGCGGTCTACATCATGGTGCTACCCGCCATGGGCATTCTGTCGGAAGTGTTGCCTGTGTTTTCGCGCAAGCCGCTTTTCGGTCCCAAAGCCATCATCATCTCCACCATTCTGATCGGCGTGCTGGGCTTTAGCACCTGGGTGCACCACATGTTTGTCAGCGGTGTGAGCGCGTCAGTGGAGTACTTCTTCATGTTCACCACCATGGTGATTGCGGTGCCGACGGGTGTGAAGATCTTCAACTGGATCGCGACCATGTGGCGAGGGTCATTGAACCTGAGCACGCCGCTGCTGATGTGCCTGGGCTTCCTTAGCACCTTCGTCGTCGGCGGTATCACCGGCGTCATCCAGGGGGCCGTGCCGGTCGATGCCTATGTGCACAACACCTACTGGGTGGTCGCACACTTTCACTATGTCCTCTTCGGCGGCAGCGTCTTTGGCATCTTTGCCGGCTTCTTCTACTGGTTCCCCAAAATCACCGGCAAGATGCTGGATGACAAGCTGGGTCGCTTCCAGGCCGTGTTCATGTGGCTGGGGTTCAACATCACGTTCTTCCCCATGCACATTTTGGGTCTGCTGGGCATGCCACGCCGTATTGCCACTTACCTGCCGAATCGTGGCTGGGACACCGCCAACCTCATCGCCACCATTGGTGCATTCATGATCGCGGCATCTGTGGCCGTGTTCATCTGGAACTGCATCAAGCTGCGCAATGCACCGGCTGCCGGCAACGACCCCTGGGAAGGCTTTACGCTGGAGTGGACCACCACCAGCCCGCCGCCCGAATATAACTTCGCCGAGGTTCCCACTGTGGAAAGCGAGCGGCCTCTGTTTGACGAGCGCATGCGCGCCACTCAGCAGCCGGCCCGCCCAGCCTGAGGGTGTAATCCACCCGGTTTGCATCTTTTGCTAGTCATGCAGGATTTGAACGCCAACGAAACCCCATGTCATTCATGGGTTTCGTTGGTCTCCAATTCCCATTGTTGAAATGGCACGTTTGACACGATTTTTCCAGCCCATAGACCGGCGGTTCCCAACCCGCGAAAGTCGAATTCAGCTTCTGTTCCGGCTCACCCTGGTCACGGCCATTGCCACTTATTTACTAGTGGTGGTTGGCAACATCGTACGCATCACCGAGTCGGGGCTGGGCTGTCCCGACTGGCCGTTTTGCTACGGCTATATGTTCCCCGGCCCTAACACCCAGGCCATCATCGAGATGACCCATCGCTATTTCGCCGGCATCGTCAGCCTGCTAATTTGTGTCATCGCCGCCCTCAACTTTCACTGGCAGCTCAACAAAACATTGCCGCGGCTCAGCCTGTTCACCGGGGCCGTGCTGGTCGTGCAAATCTTTCTGGGCGCGCTCACAGTGTGGAGTTTGCTGCACGAGTGGAGCGTGGCGCTGCATCTGGCCTGTGGCATGGCTGTGCTGGGTTGCACCGTGGTCACCCATTTAGAAGTGCGTTATTTGGACGCAGCATCTGCAACTTCAGCAATCCCTCCCACCAAGGCCACTCAGGCGTTACGCCGCCGGCTGACCTTTTTGGCGGGCTCACTCTTCATCCTGCTGGTCACCGGCGGCCTGATGAGTGGCAGTGGTGCTGCGATGGCCTGCGGCGTGCAATTCCCCCTGTGCAATGGCGGCTGGCTACCCAATGGAGGGTCACTCAACCTCACGCACTGGGTGCATCGGGCCATGGCCGGCTTTGTGGTTGTGCTGGCCTTGCTGGCCGTGCGACATCTGCTCAAGGAATCCCGCCGGGGTGCCTCCCTGCAACCTTTGCGCACACCCGCCATCGCCATGATGCTGGGGCTGGTTTTGCAAGCCACGGTCGGCGCATTGATCGTGCTGTTTCAACGGCCCGACCCGGTGGCGACCTTGCACAACGCGGTGGGTGCATTTGCCTGGCTCAGCACACTCTCTCTCGCCTACATCGCCCGGCGTGCCCCGATCCGCGTGCCCGATGTTGAGCCCAAGCCAGTGCCCGCCTGGCGCAAGACCATCGATGACTATGTGTCGTTGACCAAGCCGCGCGTAATTTCGCTGCTGCTGTTCACCACCTTTGCGGCCATGTTCATCACCCCGGCGGGCTCACCGCCCTGGTATCTCGTGGTATGGACGATGATTGGTGGCTACCTGATGGCCGGTGGGGCCAACGCCGTCAACATGGCCTACGACATCGACATCGACCTGAAGATGAGCCGTACCAAGTTGCGGCCCACAGCAGGCGGCCGCATCACTGCCAAACGCGCTTACATTTTTGGTTTCACCTTGGGGTTGCTGTCGCTGGCCATCCTCATCCTGTTTGTCAATGCCCTGGCGGCGCTGTTCGCGCTGATCGGCTTCTTCTACTACACCGTCATCTACACCCGCTGGCTCAAGCGCAGCACGTGGCAAAACATCGTGATCGGCGGCGGTGCAGGTGCCGTGCCCCCACTGATTGGTTACGCCGCAGCCAACAGCAACATCACCCTCGGCGCCATCATGCTCTTTGTCATCATCTTCTACTGGACACCGCCGCACTTCTGGGCGCTGGCGTTGATGAAGCGCAAAGACTACGCCGCGGCCGGTGTGCCGATGCTGCCGGTGGTGGCCGGCGAAAGCGAAACCACCCGCCAGATGTTGCTCTACTCGCTGGTCATGGTGTTCATGACCCTGCTGATGGTGCCGATTCAGGCGATGGGCAATGTGTATCTGGCCGGGGCTGTAGTGCTGGGCGGCTTATTCCTGTGGAAGAGCTGGCAAGTGCTCAAAGATCACTCGACCCCCAAAGCATTGAGCTTATATAAATATTCACTGCTCTACCTGGCATTGCTATTTGCAGTGATGATGCTGGATCGCCTGACCGTGGTCTAGCGCAAAGTGAAAACTATGATCCCTGAAAGCAAAAAACGCGGCGCGGCCCTGATGACCTTGATTTGCTTCGGCATCGTTGCCGCCGGCATCACACTCGGTGTCATCTGGGTCAGCATGTATATGCCGAAGTAAGAATTTCTAAAACGGCTCAGACTATTTTTGTCAGGAGTGTGGAATTAACAAGATCATTCCCACTTTGTTTAGAGCAGATTGCTGATTGGTGTCCGAAAATGAACCCACCCCCAGCCCCTCCCAAAGGGAGGGGAGAGCGGAATCCCCCTCCCTTTGGGAGGGGCTGGGGGTGGGTCATCCATCGTATGCCAACTCGCAATTTGCTCTATCCTGTCTCAAAAATCAGCCTGAGTACAGACTTGAATTGGAGAATTTCATGGACAAGCAAGAACACAAGACCGCTGAAGAACTGCACATTCACATGCCCTCCCCCAGCCTGTCGCCGATCATTCTCGCGGCCGGCATCACGATGATGGCTTTTGGTATTGCCTTCGGCACCGTCGTCATTATCATCGGCGCCATCATCACCCTGCTGGGTCTGGGCACCTGGATCTACGATGACATTCGCAACGCATCGGCCGAGCAAACGCATTAGCCCTTTTAGTTTGATCAAGATTTTGATCACAGCCATTGGTGCGCAGATTGCTTGTTGGCAGATCGCGTGCAGGCTTGAGCCGGCTTGAGCTGAATTGAGGATTTGAACGCATGAGAAACGCATCTACCACACCTGCCACACCCGCAATAACACCGGCCCCTGCCGGACAATTTGCCGCACCCACCGCCCAGCGCAACCCCGGCCTGCTGGGTGTTGGCTTCTTTATCATCACCGAGTCCATCTTTTTCCTGGGCTTGTTCCTGGCCTACTTCTACATGCGCGCGGCTGCCGATGTGTGGCCACCGGTCAAAATTGATTCGCTGACCAGCTCACTCGCCATCGTCAACACCATTGTTTCGCTGGTCAGTGCCGGCCTGATCGCCTACGCCGCGCACGCCATCAAACGCGACAATCGCCGGGGCTTGCTGATTGGCATCATCGGTGCTGCCGCGTTGGGCATCGTGTTCATGGGCATCCAGTCAGCCGAATTTGCCCAGCTCGGCTCCACGGCACAAGCCACCTCCTACGGCTCCATGTTCGTGGGTCTGCTGGTGTTGCACGTGGCTCGTGTATTCGCCGGTGTCGCGCTCATGCTGATCGTGCTGGTGCGAACGCTGTTGGGCCAGTTTTCATCGCGCCGAAATCTGCTGGTTCAGGCCGCAGCCATGTATTGGTATTTCATCGTCGGCATCTGGATGCTCGTGTTTTACGTGCTGTATATCCTGGTGTAGACCGTGGGCTTCACCTCGAAGGTGGAATCTACATTACACAGCCTCATGACGCCGCGTCTCGCCCTTCGCTTCATCCTGATCAGCGCCATCGCATTTGTGGTGCTTCTCGCCATCGCGGTGGTGCTGAATGGTCAACTTCAACGCCAAAATTCAATGGCCGCGACCGCGGACCCAACGCAGGCCAATATCTCGCTCGACAACATGCTGATGAAACTTGATATGAGCGGCAGAGGGGTCCAGGTCATCAGCGGCACGCAGATCAATGTCGCGCTCCAGCCCTACCCGGTGCGCGCCGGCGAAGTGATCACCCTACTGGTCGTGGGCATCAAACCCGGTGGCCAGATCGTGTCCATCACGCCCACCCTTTTTGTCTTACCCGCCGACGGGGGTAATGCCGGGGATGTGTTGCAAGTCGATCTGAGTGCCTATACGAACGGCGCATATCGGGCCAGCCAGCCCTTCATCCCCAAGGCCGGCGTGTGGCGCTTGCGGGTTCACTTTTTGCTCAATGAGATGGACTCCAGCGATGTCATTTTTGATGTTGAGGCCGGCGCAGGAAGATAGATCACATACGCCGGTGACATCTTGAAAGGCTGGTGCCTTGCGCGAGCCTGCTCAATGCAGATGCCCAAGCAAAGGTGCTCCAGGGTCGTACCCATTCAACACCACAGAATTGGCCTTTTGACATGTACATCGACCAGTCTTCGATACACAGGATTGTGACACAGTGTTTACACAACTGTGACATTCATCTC
>JBBQST010000282.1:0-6467 GCA_038213625.1 Thermoflexales bacterium | reverse complement strand
AGGCTTCAGCCGACTCCCCAGTCTTGAATAGCCTTTCGCTCGGGGAGTCGGCTGAAGCCTCCATTCCAAAATCAAAATTCTCAAGTCGTTATACGCTTGAGTCTTGCCCTCCGATGTACGCTTGCACGATAATCTCACCATGCTTATTCCAAACACCCCCGGCGGTTACTCGTTCTTGTCCGGCAGCGCAACCTATTCCAGCGGCGCGCTCGCGGCACCCGGCTATGTGATGGCCCGTGCGACGTTCTTCCGGCCCGTGCCTGTAGCACAGGCATTCGAGAAGATTCAGCAGCATCTCACTGCGTTGGGCCGGCCGATGGCGGCGGTGGCGGGTCTTGAGCTGCGTTCACCCAAGCCTTTCACATTCGAGAGCTTCGGCGGCTTCAACCAGACTTACATCGATTTGCTCAAACGCTACGGCCTGCATCTGGATGGCAAAGGCATGGCCACTCGCAGCAATCTAGCCCCCGAGCCGTTGGAGGTGGCTCCGAGCGAACCGGCGATTTACGCCTTTACCTACACGATGCCTGGCTCATCGACACGGCCCCAATTTGTGGCTTCGGGCAGCGGCGAGTTGAAGCCAGCCTCGCAGGGGAAGCCGGGCGGCGCGCCGCGTGATTTGATCGTGCGACTGGGCGAGACTACGCCGGATGCGATGCGGGAGAAGGCGATTTACTGCATGGATGCGGTGGCCGCGGAGTTGACGGGCATGGGCGTGAGTTGGGCCGATTGCACCGGCGTGAACATCTACACGGTCTACGGCGTGGACAGCTACCTGCTCGACGAGGTCATCAAGCCCATTGGCGCAGCCAGCATTCACGGTGTGCACTGGTATTTCACCCGTCCGCCCATCGAGGAGATCGAGTTTGAAGTGGACGCGCGCGGCGTGAGTCAGGAAATCATTCTCTAAATCAAAGCTGCATGAAAATACTTGTGACTGGCGCGAATCACCCCATTGCGCGCACGGCCATTGCCGCACTGGCTGCCTCGCACGAAATTCTGGCCGTGGATGTCGGTTTTGATCAGGCCATTGATGGCGCTCAATCTCAAACCGGCGATCTGCGCGAACATACCTTTATCAACGCGATTCTGGAAGGCGTTGAAGCGGTGTTGCACTTTGCGCCGCTGACACAGCCGTTTGCCCAGGGACTGGACAACCTCGATCAAGCCTCCCGCGGCACCTATCAACTGGTCGAACGCGCGGCCGAGTTGGGCATCACGCGTTGGGTGTTGGGCAGCTCGTTGCAAATCTTTGCGGGCGTGGCGGCCGAGTATGCGCCCACGCCCGACTGGCGACGCCGCCCGCGTGCCCGGCTGGACGAGTTGGCCTTGCACGCCGCTGAATTCTTGGTGCGCGAACGCGTTCGCATAGGCACTCTGCAAGCGGTGTGCTTGCGGTTTGGTGATGCGACGGCGGATGAGATTGGTCAGGCGGTGGTGCAGGCGTTGGAGCCTGTTGAACTTAACTGGTCGATCCGGCACATCGGCCGGCGGGTTGCGCCGAGTGGCGATGCTGGAATCACGGTTCCACCTCAGCCCATCATCAAGCGACCCATCAAAAAGGTGCTGATTTTGGGCGCGGCGGGGCCGATTGCCACGGCCACGACGCAGGTGATGCGCGACCACTATCAGTTGCGCCTGACCGATATCAGGCCGTTTGAGGAAATGGTGGCCACGACCCAGCCCCAATCGCCCGGTGCGCCGCTGCCGATGATGCTGCCGGCACCGCATGACACGCAGGTGGTCGATGTCACCAAGCTCGATGATGTGATGCGTGCGGCCGAAGGTATGGATGCGATCATCAACCTGACCGTGATGCGCACGCATCCGGTTGAAGCATGGCGGGTGAATTTGTTGGGTGCCTGGAACGTGATGCAGGCGGCGGTCGCGCACGGCATTCATCGCGTGGTGCACACTGGGCCGTGGATGATTGGCCGCGACGATGGCGCGGGCTATCACTGGGACGACTGGGTGGTCGATGAGGTGCCGCCCCGGCCCGGTGCTTTCTTCGATATGTATCTCAGCAGCAAAATGATTGGCCAGGAAATCGTGCGGGTGATGGCTGAGACATATGACCTGTGCGTGCCGACCTTGCTCTTTTGCGGCTTTGTCAATCCCGATCAACTTCCAGAAAACTTCGTGCCGGGTCCGTTCTACTCCAGCTGGCTGGACACCGCACGCGCGATCAAAGCCGCTGTCGATATCGACGGCCTGCCCTCACCCTTCGAAATCCTGCACATCAATGACGACCTGCCGCACAGTGTGTATCCCAACGCCAAGGCGAAACGGATGTTGAACTGGAAGCCGGTGGATGATTTGGGAAAATACTGTAAGGGGAAGTAGCAAGTAGTCAGTAGTCAGAAAGAGTATCGGCCATCGTTCCGATCTGACTACTGACTACTTGCTACTGACTACTTGCTACTGACTACTGACATCTTTTTTAACTATGCTTTACGGAGAACAAACCTGGCCGCAGTTGCGGGAATGGGCGGCGCAGGACAAAGTAGTGGTGATGCCGATTGCGTCGTTGGAGCAGCATGGGCATCATTTGCCGATGCTGACCGACAGCATGATCGGCGGCGAAATTTCGCGGCGCGCGGAAGCCGAGTTGGGTGAGACCGCCCTGTTTTTGCCGATGCTGTGGCTCGGCTCGTCGCACCATCATCTGCCGTTCGCGACGGTGAGCCTGTCGGCCACACTGTATGTCGAAGTGCTCAAAGAGATGATCGAGTGCGTGATGCGAGCCGGCTTCCGGCGCATCTTCGTGCTAAACGCGCACGGCGGCAACGAGGTGCCGGGTTCGATGGCGCTGCAGCAGCTTCAGCTCAAGCACTATGCCGACAAGCCCGAGCTGTGGCTGGCCTTTAGCAGTTGGTTTGGTGGGGTGGCGTCGGCCGAGATTGCCAGGATCGAGGCGCTGGAGCAGAAGTTTGTCACGCACGCCTGTGAGCTGGAGACCAGCGCCATTTTGCAGATTGCACCGCAGTTGGTGAAGATGGATCTCGCCCATGGCGCGTTCTATGCTTATCCTTCCAAGTTCTACACGCCCGATTCCAGCAAGGCGAGCAAAGTGTATGTGCCAAGGTCGTTTGATCAGGTGACCCAGGACGGCGCGCTCGGCCACCCTGAGCTATCCACGGCCGACAAGGGCGAGCAGATTCTCAGTGTTGCGACACGCGAGATCGTGGCTTTTGTGCGCGAGTTTGCGACGTGGACGCCGGTGGAGAGGACTTGAGAGAAGAGTTTTTAGTGATTAGTTGTTAGTTGTTAGTCGTTAGTAGTTAGTTTCGGAAAGACGGGGATCACTACTGACCCTCTGCAACTAACGACTAACAACTAATCACTAAAAACCCTTCTCTCACAACCAAAAAAACTAACCTATCTTCTTGCCCAGCTTGGCCAGCGCCTCGCGCTCGGCTTGCAGCCACGGCTTGACCAATGGCGTTTCCAGCCGTTGGGGCGGCGCATTGACGACGACGATGTAGGCCCGGCGGGGGTTGGGCGTGGTGTTGGGGCCGGCGAAGTGCAGGGTGCGGCAGTGGTGGAACGTTGCGCCGCCGGGTGCCAGCGGACACGCCACGGCCTTTGACACATCCACTTCCTCGGTGAACAGACCGTGGATGCTGGGGTCGTGGTTGATGTGTTCGTGGTGGTGAATGTGGTCGCGGTGCGAGCCGGGCACAAAGTGTAGACATCCACTCGCGGCAGTGGCCGGGTCCAGCGGCATCCACGCGCTGACGCTGAGCGGCAAAATCTCCTCCGGCCAATATGCTTCGTCTTGATGCCACGGCGTCTCCGCGCCATAGTGCGGCGGCTTTAAGATCATGTGTCCACCCGCTGTCAACGTGTCCTCATCGCGGCCAAACAGTTTGGAGGCAATGTGGCGGGCGTTGCGGTAATAGATCGTGTCGCGCAGTTCGGGGAAGTGCCGCTCGGGACCCAAAACCTGTGGCAACACATCACGGCCGTCGTGGCCGATCTTGCCGGCCAGGTCGAAGTAGGCGCCGTCCTGCTCGCCGACTCGCTCGCCGAATAGCTTGTCATAGATGCCCTTGAGCCATTCCACCTCTTCATCGGTCGTGATCCGCTCGATGCTGAGATAGCCATTCTCCTTAAAAAAGGCCACTTGTTCGTCCGTCACTTCAACTTGGAAATCGGGTTTGTCGCTCATGAGCCTATTTTGATTGATTTTGGAAATTGCATGCGCGTTATAGGGTGTGTCCTGATCTTGCATGGTGATCTTTTACGAAGTAGCTTCGATCGATGCCCGGCGCGCCTGCAATTCGACAAAGGCTGCATCGAGATCGCGGCTGGCGGCGCGGTAATCCACGGTTTGCAGGGTGCGGTCGCGCATGAGCCAACGGCCATCGACCATCGTGTCGGTGACGTAGAGGCCATTGATGCTGTAGACCAGTGCGGTGTAAATGTCTTGCGCGCCACGGGGACTCCAGCCCACTTCATCCAGATCCAGGGCGATGAGGTCGGCGCGTTTGCCCGGTTCCAGTGAGCCCACCTCGTTTTGCAGGCCGAGGGCGCGTGCGCCGTCAATCGTGGCCATCTCCACAATCTTTTGCGATGAGATGGGATTGGGTTCGCCCTCGCGATAGGACATGAGCTTGCCGAGCACCTGCATCTCCTTGAACATGTCGTAGGAGTTGTTGGCGGTTACGTTGTCGGTGCCGAGGGCGGCGGCAATGCCAGCATCCAACATCGCCTTCAATGGCGCGGCGGTCTTGCCGGCCCGCATGCAACTGGAGGGCGCGATCAGGGCGGTTAAGGGTGATTGAGCGCGGGTGGGGAAGTCCTGGGCGGGAATGCTCAGGCAGTGCGCGGCGATGACGGGAAACTCAAACACGCCAATCTCGGCCATCTTTTGCACCGCGCTCATGCCATAGTGCTTGTGGCAAAACGCATCTTCCTCGCCCGTGGTCGACATGTGGATGTGAAAGCCGGTGTTGTGCCGGTCGGCCAGCGCCAGTTCCTTCTGAATCGTCGCGACTGAGTTATCGACAAAGAAGGCGTGCGGCCCGACCCAACCCTTGAGCAACGGGTCATCGCGCAGGCTGCCAATGAAGGCGTCGGCCTCCTGAATCGCCCACTCCTGCGCCTGCGCGTCACCAATCTCGACAATGCCGTAACCCAACGCGGCGCGCATGCCACTTTGCTGCACAGCCGGCACGATGTGATCCATGTAGAAATACTGGTCGTTGAAACAGGTGGTGCCGGTGCGGAGCATTTCAGCGCAGCTGACCAACACGGCCGGCGGCACCATCTCGCGGGTCATGGCTAATTCCCATACGCGAATGCCGTTGTACCAACCCTCCATGCCCAGCAAACAGTAGCCCTCGGCCAGGCCGCGAAACAGAGTCATGGGCGTGTGGGTATGCGCGTTGATGAGGCCGGGCATGACCAGGCGGTTGCCCAGATCGACCACTTGTGCAGCACAACCCGCGAACGCATCCCAAGGCTCTACGGCCACGATAGCGCCGTTCTCGATGAGGATGCCGGCGTTGTGTAAATGTGTGTGCGCGGCGTCCATCGTCAAAACTTGCGCCGCGTGCAACAACATAGGCTGTGATATAGGCTGTGACATAGGCTGTGATTGACTCATTGTTTTGTGGGTAATGCTTGAAGCAGATTTAGACAGAATGACACAATGGACAATACAAAATCATGGCTTTAGTTCGTGCATTCTGTCATTCTGTCCAAAATCTTCAACCAACCTTATCGCCGGAATACACGACGAAGCGAAAGTTTTTGTACCAACAGTCCACGTTGGTGAAGCCGACCTGAGTCAGCCAGTGCAACTGATCGGCAAGCAGGGTGGTTTGGTCGGCCTTGATTCGCTCCAGCGCACGGCTCATGGTGTGCTCGTCGGTGCCTTTGGCCAGGGCCTGGGAATGCCAGGTTTGCTGATAGATCATCTCGTTTTCGGGCGTGGTGCCGAGCGCTTGATCGAGATTAATAAAGCGGCCACCGGGTTTGAGTGCGGCAAAAATGCGCCCAAACACGGCCGGCAGTTGCGCCGGTGGCGTGTGGTGCAACGACAGCGCCGACACGACCAAATCATATTGGCCGGGAATCGGCTGCTGCACATAGTCCAACTCGATGTAGTTGACGCGGGCTTGCTCGGCCGTAAATCGCTCGCGGGCTTTGTCGAGCATCTCGGGTGCAATATCGGCTAGGGTGAGTTGGGCGTGCGGGTAGGCTGCTGCCACGAGTGCGGCCATCAGGCCCGTGCCAGCGCCGAGGTCTAGCACATGTATAGGTGTGGTGGCCGAGTAGGGGATGAGTGAGAGCGCGATGCCGTAGAGATCGTCAAAGCATGGCACCAGTTGCCGTCGGGCGGCATCGTAATCCTGGGCCGCCGCATCAAACAAGGCACGAACGTGTGTAGTCATATCGAAATTAAAATGGGCTACAGGCTCGCAATGACAGCCCGATCCAAAGCCTTACCCCCAAGCCGA
>JBBQST010000281.1:0-6483 GCA_038213625.1 Thermoflexales bacterium | reverse complement strand
TCGCATCCTGATCACCGCGACACGTCAGGCGTTCACCAGCCGTGCCAGGATTGCCCAGGCCGCAGGTTTGGACCCCATGCGGCAGAAGATTATCGTGGTCAAGCTCGGCTACCTGATGCCCGACCTCTACGACCACGCGCCCCGTTCGATCCTCGCGCTCACCCCAGGCCTAACCGACCTCGATCTGCAGCGATTTGACTATCACCAAGTCGAGCGGCCGATCTTCCCGCTGGACTCAGATGCAGACCGGCAGGTTTTGGGGAATTAGCACACGGATGACGATGAAACAGAATTGGCCCTCCACGCTCATACCAACTGATCACAGTTAGAACGGCAAAACTATAAAAAGGCATCTCCCAAAAACGGTCGTTTTTCGGAGATTGCTATAAAGCTAAACTGGGGCTATCACTGGAGTTGTCTTTGTTGGCTAGAGGCGTTTCGAATGAAGGCAAATTGGCTGAGGAGATGATGTCCAAGCGGCAAATCCTGTCATATCTGAATAAGAAATATCGAGAGCTTTGCCCTGATGCAGAAATCTCCAGTGGAAGAGGACGGTAGTTAACTTTTGCGCACTTTTCCCGCTCCTGACCTGGCGACGCGGAGTTATAATTCTCGCAGGAGTTAACCCATGTCGATCAATCTAGGTGGTATTACCTTGCATGTTTCGGATGTCGAGAAGTCGCTCGATTTTTATACGCGTATTCCTGGCCTTAAGGTGCTCGTGCATCGCCCTGGTGATTTCGCGCTACTCAAGATCGGCGAGAGCCGGTTAGGTTTGCTCAAGCATGGGCAGGGGGCGTTTCATGTAGAGATGGATGTCTCCAATCTCGACCAAGCATATGAGGCCTTGCTGGCAGCTGGTGTGAAGACACAAGGCCCGCCGACGCAGCGAGCCTGGGGCGAGCGTGATTTGATGGTAATCGACCCTGATGGCAACATGCTCGAATTTGGCGAGCCGCATACGGATCATTAGTGCCATTTCTGGACATAAGATTTAGCTCAGCATCACTAGGGCGAGCAGCATGTGTGCCTAATGCGATCAAATTTTCGTGACGTGCTTGTTAGTATTCTGCTGATTGAGTGTTAGGACGATTGGCTCTTAGTAGAGCATTGATGCTCTCCTAAAAACGTTCGTTTTTGGGAGACTGTGGCACTTCTCCTTTCTCTTTCATCCGCATCGCCTTTTAGTCTCTCAAAACTGTCTCTTGAAACCTAATCTCCTAAAAGCTAACATGCAGATGAGTTTTAAGAGCTGACGTAACGCAAGCCCTAGAAAATTTTGTGGCACAACCGGCTGTTTGAGTGAGGTGCCCACGGCCAGATTCGCGGGCCCTGCACCCATGCCAAGGGTCAAACTGGCTCCATTCCCAGCAGTCACCCTTACGCCTCCAACACGGCCACTCCATAGGCTGGCAACTGCAATAGGCTAGCCTGCTGCTTCCCACTTAAGACATCGCGCATCTCTTGGAGCAGGCGCACCTCTACCGGCGCAGCAGTCTGGTTCAGCACGAACACAAATTTGTGGCCGTTGCCCTCGCGCACAGTCACTTCCACGCCCGGCGGCGCGGCCAGTGGTGCAATCACGCCGGCGTCCTCACACACCCGGCCCATCAGCCACTGCATCGCAGTCGTGTCTGGGCAGGTGCCCACATACACAGCGCTGCCCTTGCCAAATACATTTTGGGTGATGGCCGGCGCATCAGCATAATGGTCTTCGCCGAAGCGGGCCAGTGCGCGCGCGCCTTCCAACTGGATCGAATCGCGCCAGGTGTCACAGGCAAAGCTTTCCTCATCATCGGTGATGAGTTGATTCTGCTGGCCCAGGCCATACGCTTCGTATTCCTCGATGCGAATGCCGAGCAGTTTGCGAAACGGCGCGGGGTAGCCACCCAGCCAGATGTGATCATCGGCATTGGTGATGCCGCTAAATGCGCCGATGATGATGTGTCCCCCCTCGGCCACATACTGTTCAAACACCTCTGCCACACCGGCCTGAGTTAGATACAAATTCGGCACCACCACCAATTTGTATTGGCGCAGCTTGTCCAGGCTCACGGTCGAGGGCACGAAGTCGCAGGTGAGGCCACGCGCATATAACGCGGCGTAATAGGGCGCGAACTTCATCACGTTCATATCTGCCGAGGGATGCGAGTCCAGTTCCAACGCCCACCAGTTATCCCAGTCGAACACGATGGCGACCTCGGCATGATTTGTCGTCGCGACAAGACCGCTCAGTTGCTTCAGCTCCTGACCGAGTTGGGTCACTTCACGGAACACCCGCGTGTCCCGGCCCGCATGCGGCACCATCGCCCCGTGAAATTTCTCGGCACCGGCTTTGGCCGCGCGCCACTGAAAGAACAGGATGCCGTTTGCGCCGTGGGCCAGGGCCTGATAACTCCACAGGCGCATCTGGTTCGGCTTCTTAAGCGCATTGCGTTCGCGCCAGTTCACGGCCGCCGGCGTCTGCTCCATCAACAGCCACGGCTGGCCGTAGCGCAGCGAGCGCATCAGGTCATAGCGCATGGCGCTGCCGATGTGGGCGTGAGCATCAAGTGGGTCGGGATAGTTATCGTCGCTCACCACATCCTCGGCCTCGGCCCAGGCCCAGTAATCCAGGGGTTTGAAGAAGCCCATGAAGTTGGTCACCACCGGCACATCGGGCGTGACACGGTGCAGAATATCGGCCTCCATCTTCATCAACTCCAGCAACGCGTTGGATGAAAAGCGCTTCCAGTCCAGTTGCTGGGTGGGATTCACAAATGTGGGTGCGGTGCGGGGTGGATGGATCTCCGACCAATCTGCATAGTGCTGGCTCCAGAAAGCCGTGCCCCAGGCATCGTTGAGCCGCTCAATCGTGTCATATTTGGCCTGCAACCAGCTCCGGAATGCAGCCGTTCCAGCCGGGGTGAAGCTCTCGCTCACGTGACAGCCATATTCGTTGTTGATGTGCCACATGACCAGTGCCGGATGCCGGGCATAGCGCTCGGCAATCTGGGTGACCAGCCGCGCCGCCAATGTTTTGTAGGCCGTGCTGTGCGGGCAATAGGCCTGACGCGAGCCTGGAAACAAGGTGATGCCGTCGCGCGTCATCGGCAGGCTGTCGGGGTAGTTCTTGGCCAGCCAGGGTGGTGGCGCGGCTGTGGCGGTGGCCAGATCCACTTTGATGCCGTGGGCGTGCAAAATATCCATCACCCGATCCAGCCAGCCAAAATCAAATTCCCCCTCGCGCGGCTCTACTTTGGCCCAACTAAAGATGGCCAGCGAGACAATGTTGACGCCGGCCGCCTGCATCAGCTGAGCATCTTCCAGCCAGACGCTTTCCGGCCACTGCTCCGGGTTGTAATCGCCGCCATACAAAATAAAGTCGAGATGAGACAGGGTTCGAGAGATTTTTCGTTGAGGGTTCATGATTGAAATTCAAGTCTATGTCAACTCTGATTTCACCGGGTTTATAAAAAACTCAACTTTTTCAACCAGCCATTTAAAATCAGCCGTAGTCAGTAACTGATGTTACGCAGGCAAAGGGACGAGGCGCAACAGACGCAAAGCGGCAAAGGCGGATTGAACGGCATGAAGATAGAGATGGGACTTTAAGGCAAAAAGTCATTGCGTAACCTCGTCATTTCCGCGAAGCCCCCGCATCCGCAGGAATGACAGCTTAAGCAATTTGCTTTGACCCACTACGGGTTCACTGCATTTTGAAAAGTGGCTTTTACTTCTGATCACTAACTTAGGATGCAAGCCCTACTCCGCTAATCTCGATCTTTTGTGAGCGGTAAATCAACACACGCACCTCAGGGGCGCCGATTGGGCCAGGCACCTGCTGTTCGGTCACCGCTATGTCAGGGAACTGAGGCAGAGCATCCGCGGGAGGTTCTGGCGCACGAGCCATCTCCGCACGGATGAGACCCAGGGTCTCGTTGTTCAACACCAGCGCTGGAAACAGGTCCAGCATCGGCGCAAGTTCGGGATCCACAAGATGGCGAGATGACAATGGCACGATCTCTTCTCCTTTCAACCTCATTCATATCGCTCATTCATATGGCTCATTCATATGGCTCAGTCCCAGATACGCCAGTGCAGGGGTAGCGCCAGGTTAAGGCTCCAGCGTTTGCAACGGCCACACCACCACATCCAGCCGGCGCGCAAAGTGTAGCAAGGGTTGCGTCGCTGGCAGCTGCACCGGAATCCAATCGCACAGGGTGTTGCGCTCAATCTCGGCCTCGGCCCGCTGCAACGGCCACGGCACATGGTCGATCTCACCGCGATACACCCGCCCTGCTCCATCGGCCGTATACAGGCAGTAGCGCGCGGTGAGAAAGTATTCCAGGCGGCCAGGTGTCGCTTCAAAGGGAGTCTGGGTGGGGCGGTATTGGGCAATCAGCTCGGCTGTGGGTGCGTTGGGATGAATGCGTTGGCTGGTGTAGTGAATACCGTGAGAGGGCAGTGCTGCCAGCGCCATGCGCGCGTGAAAATAGGGCAGCATGAACCACTTTCGTGCAATTTCGACCGCCAGGCGATTGCCGGCATCCAGGCTGAAGAACCACACCCCTGGCCGGCCGTCGCAAATGACATAGGTGCGCACGTTGAGCTCGGGGAAGGCCGACAACGACGGCACCGCAAACAGCCCGCGTGGATGGATATCGCTCATGCGAAACGGCACCACTGCAATCCAGGCCTGTCCCTCAAAGGTGTCGATTTCAAGGCTGGCAGGAATGTGAGGCCGCAGCGACTCCACCGGCACCGGCCAATGCATGAAGCATAGATCGTGCCAGGTTTGGCGCATGATCCAGCGCGCGGTCGGCGCAGGGTATGGGCGATAAGTGTCGTTCAAGATCGTTTTCATGCACGCCTAAACCCGGCTAACTCTTGCGCTTTTGCTGGTCGCGTATTTGGGTGCGCGCACGATCAAACCGCTTGGCTGCACCGGCCACGGTCGTCGACACGGTGCTGCCGGTAAAGGTCGCAGCTGCTCGAACGGCTTCCTTGAGTTTTTGTCCGGTGGCATTTCGAGTGGAAGAGCGAGGCGCACGGCGTGGATACACCAGATCGCGAAATTCTTCGACATCGTGCGGCAGGCCGTCGCGGGCACGGTGGCGCGGCAACCAGAAGTCGAACACAATGGCATACAGCGCGCCAACCAGTGGAATGCTGAATATCAAGCCCCAAAAGCCCAGAAACTGCACCCCCAGACTAATCGAAATGAGACCGATGAGGCTGGGTACGCCGACGGTATCGGCCAGTAACAGGGGCAGCACAATGTAGGCCACCACGAAATCCAGAATCGTCAGAATGATGAGGACGGGCAAGACCACCAGCGGCTGGAAAATCAGGATGACCACGCCCGCTATCAGGATGCCGATGGGCGAACCGATCAACGGGATGAATGACAGCAAGCCATACACAAAGCCAACCACGATGCCGAACGGGACATTAAACACAGTGAACAGCACAAATGCCAGCACAGCCCGCACCAGCGCCGCAACCACCTGGCCGCGCAAATAGCCGCTGAATGAGCGTTGCACCGCCAGGATCAGCGCCATCATGCCTTCATGAACTTGCCGGGGCAGAATGGCGAAGAACTGCCGCTCGATGAGCTTGTCTTCCACCACGATGTACAGACTCAAAATAATGACGAGCACGGTCTGGCCGAGCGCACCGGCGGTAAACGTGGCAATGTTCAGAGCCTGACTCAAAGCCAACTGGGCAATCTGGGCAATCCGCACCGAGATATCCTGAGCGGATACAAACTGGTTGATGGTGCTGGAGTCGAGGCCCATACGCTGCGCAATATCGGCCCACGAGGCTGAGATGGTGTTGGGCAAACTCACGGCCAGGTCGGGGATGGCGGCGATGAGCGCGGTGGCCTGGGGAATAATGGCGGCAATGGCAATGGTGATGCCGCCGATCAGCAGCACCAGCACAAGGACATAGGCGATACCAACGGCGGCCCCAAATGGCATGCGGGCCGCCCGCACCCGCCGGGCAATTGAGTCCCCATATTTATGCCCAACCCGCCGCACCACGAAAATAGGCACCAGCGGCATGTCGTGCAAAAATGTGACGAAGGGCCGCAAAATGAGCGCAAGAAACCACGATGCCGCTAGCGCCGAGAGAATGCCGCCCAGCGACTGACCCAAAGCCCACATTTGTTGGGCAATAAAAATAATGAGTGCGATGATGCCTAATGAAAGGGCCACTCGAACTAGACGCGCCGAAGAGCCGGGCGTTGGCGACGTCTGGGACGTCGGCGAAGACTGGGGCGGCGAACCGGCCGTGGGGGGTGTCTGCGGGTTCATCGGTTGGTTAATGATAGTCGCAGGGAATTGGGAGACTGCACAAGTTGGAGAGTGAAAAGAGTAATAAGTAGACAGTAATCAGTATTCAGTAAAAAAGAATGTGCAAAATTTGCCCGCCCCCCCCCCCCCCCCCCCCCCCCCCCCCCCCCCCCCCCCCCCCCCCCCCCCCCCCCCCCCCCGCCCC
>JBBQST010000280.1:0-6502 GCA_038213625.1 Thermoflexales bacterium | reverse complement strand
CATCGATCAGACCACCACCAATGGCAACGGCAATTACACCTTGATCGCGCCCACGCCCGGCTCCTATCGCATACGGGTGGTTCTGCCCAGTGCCATGGATCAATTCTCGCCCAAAGATGCGGCCAGTGGCGACGATCAGCTCGACAGCGACATCAATCTAAGCGGCATCGACCTGGGCTTCACCGATATCTATGCCTTTGCCTCAAACCTCATCTCCATCACCACGATCGATGCCGGGCTGCGCATCTTTCGCACCCCCACACCCACCCGCACGCCCACCCCGATCAACGTCGGCAATTTTGTCTGGGACGATCTGGATGACGACGGCACCCAGGATGCCGGCGAGCCCGGCATGATCGGTGTCGTGGTGCAACTGTGGAACAGCGCCAAAACCCAACTGATTCACCAAACAACCACGGCCGCCAACGGCAGCTATACCCTGATCGCACCGACACCCGGCCCCTATCGCGTGCGCGTGGTTCTGCCGCATGTTGGCGATGTGTTCTCGCCCAAAGACGGGGCCGGTGGCAATGATCTGGTGGATAGCGATATCAATCCTGCCGGGGCCAATCTGGGCTTCACCGATGTGTATAGCTTTGCCACGAACCTGATCTCGATCACCACAATCGATGCCGGCATTCGTCTGGCCGTGCCAAACACGCCGACGCCGGACGTGTCGGCGACACCGGCTGTGTCGGCAACTCCAGGCCCATCAAACACGCCTGCTCCAACGACTACGCCCGGCCCGTCCGAAACGCCAGGGCCAACAGACACACCGTTGCCGTCCCAAACACCCAGTCCCTCCGACACACCCGACCCGAATGCGACGCCAGAACCACTCGCCACCGTGGTTCCTGATGATAACTTTGCCTATCTGCCCTTGATCACGAAGGATTAATTCGCGCTTACACCCGAACACACGCGCGTCGGCCGGTAATGAGGTCGCGTCAGTGGGTCAAGTAGAATCGCCGCGATGTCACCGGCCTCGTCCTCGTCCAATACGTCTCACGATTTACCTGATCCAGCCGGCGACACAACAGATGCACCCGCCGATGCAGCCATTGTGCAACGGCGCATCGCCCGCGCTGCCACCGTCACGGCCGTCGGCAACATCAGCAGCCGCATCGTCGGCCTGTTCGCCGTGGCCGTGCGCACGTTTTTTTTTGGCAACAGCCAGGCCGCCAGCGCGTTCGAGCTGGCAGCAAATATCCCGACCATCTTCAATGACTTGTTGGCCGGCGGCATGCTCAGCTCGGCCCTGGTTCCCACCTTCAGCAGCTACACCACCAGCCCCGAGGATAAAGATGGGCCGCGCAAACTGGCCGAGTTTGGGCAGTTGCTGGGCACGCTGATCACGCTGGCAACATTGGCGCTGCTGATCGTGGTCGGCTTGCTGCTGCTCTTTGAACAACCCCTTGCTGCGGTGATTACACTGGGCCGCAATCAGGATTTGGGGCTACTCACATCGCTATTGCGCACCACCATCCCGGCCATCCTGTTCATGAACCTCAGCGGTATCATGACTGCGGCCCTGTTCGCGCGCCACAAGTTCATCTACACCGCCTTCACGGCCACAGCCTTCAACATCGTCATGATCGTGTGCATCGTGCTATTTGCACCCCAGCTTGGGGCCACGGCATTGGGCGTAGGCCTACTAGCCGGCAGCTTTGTGCAAATGGCGATGCAGTGGCCGGGTCTGCGCGATGTTCCCATCAAGTTTTCATTTGATTGGCGGCATCCGGGTCTCGCTCAAATCGTCAAGCTGTTTTTGCCAGTGGCGGGTGGGCTCGTGCTGGCCCAATTGGCCGCCCAGCTCAGCTTCACCGTCGCCAACGTCATCAGCGCCGAAGGCCCGGCCACCATGCGCTATGCCGCCCAGGTGATCCAGTTTCCGCTGGGGCTGGTCGTCGTCGCGGTGTCATCGGCCATTCTGCCC
Organism: Thermoflexales bacterium; assembly: GCA_038213625.1. Taxonomy (GTDB): domain Bacteria; phylum Chloroflexota; class Anaerolineae; order J036; family Brachytrichaceae; genus JANMVQ01. The sequence continues at coordinate 4,566 of JBBQST010000280.1, read as the reverse complement.
ACGTTGTCGGCCCAGGCGCTGTCGGTACGTGCCGGCGTTGCCGCGTTGCACGACTTCAAAGCCACCCTGGCCCAGGGTTTGCGCCTCGTCATTTTTCTGATCGTGCCCTCGGCCATCGGCCTGTGGATTTTGGCCCGGCCCATTCTGGCGCTGCTCTTCGAGCGCGGCGCCTTCACCGCCATTAGCACGGCCTACACGGTGCCGGCGCTACAGGCCGCCATCTTCGGCCTCGTGTTTGCCGCGGTCGATCAGCCGCTCATCTTCTCGTTCTACGCCCTGCGCGACACCCGCACGCCCACGCTCATCGGCCTGGCCTCCACCGTGTTCTATCTGGCCTGGCTAGGCGGCCTGGCCCTGTTGTGGCAAAACAACCTGCGCGAGTTCACCCTGTTCGATTTAATTTTGGCCAACTCGCTCAAAACTGGCGTCGATGCGCTGCTGATGGGGTTATTTCTGGCCCGCAAAATACAGGGGCTGGAGACTTTGCGCGCCGGCCCTCTACTCACCAAAGTAGGCCTCGCGTCGGTGTTGATGGGGCTGGCCGTATGGCTGGTGTCGTCGCTGCTCACGGCGCGCATGGGAGTCAGCTCATTCTCGGCCCATGCCGTGGTGGCCGTGGGCAGTGCAACGGTTGGACTGCTGGTTTACGTGGCCGCCGCAAAGCTGCTGCACATGGAGGAGTTGAGCCTGCTACGGAACATGGTGCGGCGGTAGAAGCACAGGCGGCTGGCTGTTGGCGGCTAGCGGCTAACAGCCAGCCGCTTCTGCAACTGACCAGCTACAATCGCACCCACTTTGATGGAAGCTCCAATTGCACGCGATGACCTGGTGGCTGGATTACATGCGCGCGGCGTATGCTACCTGGCTCCCACCCCTTTTGGAGATGAACGCACACTCAGCGATGAGGAACTGCTGATTGGGTTAGCAACATCCAGAGACGCGCGATTGCGCTTCGCAGTAGCCGGGTTACTCCTGGTTCATCCCGAACTCGCTTCAACAGTTATTGACCTGATTGAGCCGGCCAACCCATCCAGCCAAACCCAAATTTCTGAGACGATACGACGAGAATTACAAAAGCAATATCTGGCCGCCATGTATCTGCAACGCCTGTGGCGCACGCGGCTGCGTCTGGCCCTGGGCAATACGCCGCTCATTCCCGATCACTTTACCCAGACCGGCATTTGGCCCGCCGCCGATGCCATGCACGGCAAACTTGGCCTCCATCAACTCACCGAAACGAGTCCCTTCAACGAGTGGTCGTCCTACGAGCAGGTCGTAGAATTAATCTGTCATCAACCCTGCGCCACCAACGACGTGATTGTCATCCAAACCAATGTGCTGTAACCATCAAGACTCTTGAGTCAAGAGTCAAGAGTCTCGCTCACCTCCCATGCGTCCACCCATCGACCGCCTCCGCGTGCACTACTTCCTGGTGAAGCTGGGCACGGCCTTTCGCCATCCGGCCCGGCTCTATCTGGTCGGCGGCACCACTCTGGTTTACGAAGGACTGCGCGAACAATCGCTGGACATCGACATCAGCTATGAAGTGGCCGATGAGCACGAGGCCGCCTTTGCCCAGACCATTCGCATCCTCAAAGACGAGCTCCAGGTCAATGTCGAGCAAGCCTCCCCCGGCGATTTCATCCCCCTGCCCAGTGGCTGGAAAGAGCGCGCCAAATATGTGGGTCGGTTTGGTCAGGTCGAAGTCTTCCACTTCGATCTCTACAGCACGGCCCTGAGCAAAATTGAGCGTGGCCGCGAGGGCGATTATCAGGACGTGCTGGCCTTGTTGCGCGGCGGCCAGATTCAGTTCGAGGAGTTGCGCGCCGCCTTCGCCAATATTCTGCCGCGCCTGGAAGCCGAGAGCCTCAAGCGCAACCCCGAACGCTTTCAACGCAACTTCGCCGCGCTGGAGCAGATGATGAAGGCGGCTGGCGATTAGCGGCTGGCGGCTAGCAGCCAGCCGCTAGCAGCGACTCTCAGACCTGAATATCTGTGCGCAACGCATCCCCGCCCAATTGTGCAATTTGCGCCGGCGCAATCCCCCGCGCCAAAAGCGGCTCAATCACATCCGACTGCAAATCCGGCACATACGCCTTGATCAGCGTGAACAGCGGACTCACCGGATCGATGTTGTAACGCTCGATGCACGCTGGCACCAACACCGACTCACCGGCCGACAACTCCACCGGACTACATCCATCGGCCAGCACAATGCCTTCGCCCTGCAACGCCGTCAGAATGTGAAACGACTTGCCGGCAGGGTGCTGGGTCAGTTGAGTGTGCAGATCCAGTTTCTCGCCAGCGTAGTGCCGGCACGCCACAAATAGCTCACGCGTCCCACCGGCCTCATGCACCACCACCGGCGCAATCATGTGCTGTTGAATCGGCCGCAAATCAGCCACATCCGCGCCTTTCTCGATGTGCAGCTCGCGCACCGGCTCGCCCGGCAATGGCTTGCGATCCCAGTCATACAGCCGGTAGGTTGTGTCCGATGACTGTTGCAGCTCATAAATCACGATGCCCGTGCCCAGCGCATGAATCACACCAGGGGTGTTGATGACGACGTCGCCGAGTTTGGCCGGCACATACGCCACCAGGTCCATCAGCGTGTTGTTGCGCATGGCCTCACGCAAAGTCTCGCGCGTGACTTCGCGCTTAAGGCCGTGGATGAGTTGTGTGCCGGGCTCGGCCTCCAGCACCAGCCACGCCTCGGACTTGCCATACGGCTGCCCTTCCACTTTCTGGGCGTATGCATCATCCGGGTGATTCTGCACCGATAAAAATTCCTGTGGATCGAGAAACTTCACCAGCAGGGGAAACTCGGCCGCGTCCTTGCTCTGCCGGCCCAGCAATTGCTCGCCGTATTCGTGCGTCAGCTCGCGAATGGTGCGCCCTTGCAGCAGCCCCTCGGCCACAGCCAGGCCGTCCCACACCAGCCACGCCTCGCCCAAAGCGCGGCCCGTCGCCGGCAGCCGCAACAACGGCTCCAACTTATGGCCGCCCCACACTTTCTCTTTCAGCGCCGGTTTGAATTTCAGGGGATATAGCATGTGTAAGTGATTAGTTGTTAGTGGTTAGTTGTTAGTTAGAAGCGCGTTTTCTTCACTAATAACTAACCACTAAAAACTAACAACTCTTTCTTTAAATCATCCTCTCAATCTTCGCTGTGGTCTTCAGCCGCTCCATCCATTGTCGAAGCGCATTTTGCTGCAGGTAGGCGGTGTCGGCCTCGGTCAGCGGCCGGTTTTCGCGGGCGACGACTTTAATAATATGAAAGCCGATGGGGCTTTGGATGATGGGGCTGATGTCGCCGGGTTGTAGCGCGAAGGCGGCGTCTTCCACCTCGGTCCACAACACGCTGCCGGCCCCGCGGCTAAACCAATCCAGGTCGCCCCCATCGGCGCGCGTACTCTCGTCAATACTCTTGCTGGCGGCCAGTGCCTCAAAGTTGGTGCCGTTGTTTAACTGCGCCTGAATCTGCTCGGCCTCGGCTTCCGTCGCCACCACGATGTGAAACGCGTGCACATACTCGGCCGTGCGCGGCAGTTGCACCAGCACCTTGGCCGTCAGTGCGTTCGTCAATAAATCCAAACGAATCTGCTCGCGCGCGTCCTGTTCAGTCTGCTGATTCGCCATCAACCACGCTTGAAACTTACTGTCACCGCCGGCCTTGTCCTTCGTCACGCTTAGTTCCTGGTCGATTTGCTTCTCAGTAATCACCACATTGTCGCGAGCCGCTTCCTGCGCGATCAACATCTGCTCGATCAGCATATCCAACACGGTGTCCTTGAGCTGCGCCGCCAGTTGCTGCCCGTCAGCGCTGTCAAATGCCGGCGCATTCGGCTGGCTCTGCACATAGCGCCTCAGCTCCACATTAAATTGCTCGAGCGTAATGTCAGCATCATTCACCCGCGCGGCCAGCGTTGGCACAGGCGTATTCGTTGGAATCGGCGTGGGGGTCGGGCCGTTGATCGTGACGCGAATGCCGGGGTTAACACTGGCGCTGGCAGTTGGCGTGGCCGTGTCGTCACACGCGGTTAACAACACAAGCAGGCTCAACAATATCAAGCCCAGCCCAAAACGATGTGGGCGCAATCTCGGATTTAGCACAGAGTCGGTGTCGAGAGAAGACGGCATGGTGTGTCGCAAATTCTAAATCACTCACTAGATCACCATCGGCGGCCGATACTCGCCAAACACCTTGCGCAGCAGCGTGCCAATTTCGCCCACGGTGACGCCGCCTTCCACGCACGCAATCAGCACCGGCATCAGGTTCTCGTTGCTGCGGGCCGTCTGTTCCAACTGCGTCATCAGCTCGCTCACTTTCGTGGCATCGCGCGCCGCCCGCCACGCTTTCAACCGCGCGCGTTGGTTGGCCTCCACAGCTGGGTCCAGTTGGAATTGCTTGAATGTGGATGCGCCGGCATTATCACTGGCGCTGTTGGCAAACTTGTTTACACCTACCACCAGCCGCTCATTCTTCTCCACGTCCTGCTGATACTTGTAGGCCGACTCGGCAATCTGCGACTGCATCCAACCCTGCTCGATGGCGCGCACGGCCCC
>JBBQST010000279.1:0-6530 GCA_038213625.1 Thermoflexales bacterium | reverse complement strand
ATGCGGCAGTGATGTAAAAGTGATGCAAACCTTGAGTATTCACGCATGAACAACGAACCTATTTTGCACCGTTGCGGCTGGGCGGGGTCCGACCCTTTAATGCAGGCTTACCATGATGAAGAGTGGGGCGTGCCAGAGCGCGATAGCCGCGCCCTGTGGGAGAAACTCATGCTGGATGGGTTTCAGGCCGGCCTGTCGTGGATGACGATTCTGCGCAAACGCGAGGCCTTTCGACGCGCCTTTCAGAGCTTTGATCCCAAAATAGTCGCGCAGTTCGGCGAGGACGACATTGTTCGATTGCTGGGCGATGCCGGCATCATCCGCTCGCGGGCCAAGATCGCCGCCACCATCGGCAACGCCCGTGCCTACCTGGCCATGGCCGACGCCGGCGAAGACTTCTCGACATTTGTGTGGGGCATGGCCGGCAACACGCCGATCCAAAACTGGCCGCAAAGCATGAGCGAGGTGCCGGCCAAAACACCGCTGTCTGAGGCCATGTCCATGGCGCTCAAAAAGCGCAGCTTCAAATTCGTCGGCCCCGTCATCGTGTATGCGTGGATGCAAGCCACCGGCATCGTGAATGATCACGTGGCCGATTGCTTTCGGCGTGATGTGCGTTAGGGTTGGCCGAGTCTCAAAGTTGAAGAGGATGGCGGTTCATTTGGTTACTGCTTCCAACAAAAAACTGCGCTGATGCATCGTCACAGGACTCCCGCCCCCTGATGAAAGTTCAGAAATAAAATCGGCAAGTGAAAAAACGGCGAATGGAAGCCTGTGTCAAATCAATTTGCTTAGGACGTCATTCCCGCGGAGGCGGGAATCCAGGCGTAACCCCAACGCAATACGCGCTGGAAGGTCTGAATTCCCGCCTCCGCGTGAATGACACTGGTTAGCAAAGACTTCCCTTGTCGTAAATGTGCCATTCGCAAACACGCATATTTCAGGTGCCTTGAGGAGCATGAAACCCTATCTCCTGGATAGCCTCCAAACCTACCTCGCCGCTCACCCCTTCCACCACGAAACTGTCGAGCAGTGGCCGGTGCAGGGGGCGATGCGCGTGCGGCTCAGTCTGGGATTGACGTTACCACCCGCCCATGTTGGCTCATCCATCTTGGCCATCGTGGTGAATGCAGAGCGGCAGGTGTTATTTTTGTGGCCGGCCACCCCTTCTGGCAGCATCCTCCATCTGGTCATCGGCGGCCGCGCACTACCCGGCGAGACGCCCGAAGACACCGCCATCCGCGAGGTGGGTGAAGAGACCGGCTGGCGCATCAAGCCCATTCGCATGATTGGCTTCCGGCACTTCTTCCACCTCGAACCTCGCGTCGAGACCACCGACCGGCCCTACCCCGATTTCATCCAGCCCATCTACGCGGCGCAGGCGCTTTCATTCGATCCCAGTCTCGCCATTCCCGCCGATCTCATGCCGGCCGAGTTTCTTGCGTTTGGAGAAGTGAAGCGACGGACAGACCCGGCACAGCGGCCGCTGCTGTATGCGGCTATCGACGCCATTGGCACTACCCAAACATAAACGCCCTCAGCATTCCCACACGGTCGCGCCCTGTCGGCTCAGGTGGATGGGAATGGCTTGAAACGCGGCATTGGCCTGACACAACGCCTGCACCAAGGCCCGCCGCTGCGCCACCGCGTGGTTGCATAGCAGGGTGATCGAGCCACCCGCGCCGCCCGCGCCATTTACCTTCCAGCCAATCGCGCCGTGAGCCTTGGCAATCTCGATGACCTGATGGGCCTCGACGCTGACCAACTCGGCTTTTAAGTGGGCTTGCGCATCGTTGTTCTGGATCATGGACTGCCCAAAGGCGGTTAGATCTCCCGACAGCAATGCATCACGCGCGCTCAGGGCCGGCTGGCGCAGGGCTTCGATGCGCGGATCGTTGGGGCCGGCGCCCTCCAACTCGCGGATCACCGACTCGTGCACCTGCGAGGAATGATGCGGCTTGCCGAGATAGATGAGCAGCAGACGCCGCTCCAGCTCGTGCCAGATCGCGTCGCTCACATGCACCGGCGACACCATCGCATACGGGTAGCTCGTCATCTCGATGAAGTTGATGCCGCCATAGGCTGCGGCCAGTTGATCCTGCACGCCGCTCTGTTGTTTTAGCAGCTGGGTTTCGATGGCATGCGCGGCATAGGCCAGCTCGTGCGCGGTCTTGCGGCCCGGCGTCAACGCATCCAACGCCGCCACCAGCGCGACCGCCAATGCTGCCGAGGTGCCGACCGATGCGCTGGGCGGCATGGCCGAGTGCACATTCACCCGCAGCGATACATCGTGCGGCACCGGCAACAGATCAAATGCGGCTTCGATGAGCGGATGATGTGGCCAGTGGCCGGAGCCCGGTTCCACTGCAAAAGTCTGCCGATAATTCTCCGCTTGTACCAGAATACGATTTGTGAGAGTGGCACTGTGTGTCGGCACAGGCGGCAGTTCATCGCGATGGTAGACCTCGATTTGCACTTCTACGCCGGGTTGCACAGCCATATTGAAAATGTAACCGTGACGGGCGAACCAGGTGTCGGTCCAGCCGCCGTTGTCGCAGATGCGTGTCGGGGCCGAGCTGTTAATGATGCGAAATGGTTTGGGTTGATCAATCACATCCCCATTATTGCCAAAATCGCTATTGGCGTTTGCTACGAGTTGATTCCACACACAATCCAGTTCATAACACGATCCCGCCGCTTCACCATTGCCCACTGATCAACAATTTGATTGCAGCTTCTGATCGAAATTGCGACACACAACATAGTGCTGATCACCAGACAGGGCCGGCACATTATGGTAAACAGACCCCGGAGGGGGTGGAATGAAGAAGCTCAACTTCGTCGCAATCTCGTTGTTCCTCGTCCTGCTCGCGTGCTATGCCTACACATTTCCGCGCTGGGCGGACCCGAATCAAAATTCGCGGCTCGACATGGTCGTGGCCGTGGTCGAGGATGGCACGTTCCAGATCGACAAATACGTCGCCAACACGGTGGACTATGCCAAAGTCGGCGATCACTACTACAGCGATAAAGCCCCCGGCACGGCCTTTCTTGGCATCCCGTTCTACGCCGGTTTCAAGGTCATTCTCGACCTGCCAGCCGTGGACCGATTGACCGACCGGCTGGCCAGCAGCGAGGCCTTTCGAGCCACCTTGCGCGAAGATGGCAGCGGTGTGCTGAAGCAAAAAGTGCGCTTTGCACTGGCACAGGTGTTGTTGACCTTTGTCACAGCAGCCGTGCCCTCAGCGCTGCTGGGTGTGCTGCTGTTCAAGCTGGCCGGCCGCCTGGGTGCCAGCACCGGCACGAGCCTGGTGATCGCCCTGGGCTATGGGCTGCTGACCCCGGCCTTTGCCTACGCCGGCGCGTTCTACGGCCACCAACTGGCGGCCGCCCTGCTGTTTGGCGCGTTCTATCTGCTATTTCCACCGGCATCGCAAGCACCCCAGCCCATGACTGCGGGCCGGCTGCTTGGAGTCGGCGCATTGCTGGGCTATACCGTGGTGACGGAATATCCCGCCGCCCTCATCGTTGCCGTTATTTTTATCTACGCCGCTTTCCGGCTCTACAATCAGGGCCAGCTCCTACGCATGGCCTGGGTGATTGCGCCCATGGCTGTGTGCGCGCTGGCATTGATGATCTACAACAACGCCATCTTCGGCGGCCCGTTCAAGCTGGGCTACAACAACAGCGAGCTGTGGACGCACGAGCACAGCACCGGCTTCATGAGCCTGACCTTTCCACACCCAACCGCCGCGCTTGGCATTACTTTTGGCCTCTTTCGCGGCCTGTTTGTGCTGTCGCCGCTGCTATTGCTGGCCCTACCCGGCTTCTGGCAGTGGGCGCGCTCGCGCGAGTATCGCGCCGAATGGCTGGTAGCGCTGCTGGCCACATTTAGCATGTTCCTGTTCAATGCATCATCCGTCATGTGGTGGGGCGGCTTCTCCATCGGCCCGCGCTATGTGCTGCCGGGTTTGCCGTTTATGGCACTGAGCATCACTTATGTGCTTCGCAAGCCCAAACCCTTATTGGTGGCGCTTACGGCCGTGTTATTTGCCTGGTCGTTTGTAGCCACCTGGGGCCTCACCCTTGCAGAGCAGGCCTTTCCACCCGACTCCCTCTACAACCCGTTTGTGCAATATGCGTTGCCAAATTGGGAGCGGGGCAATATAGCTCGAAATCTGGGGACAATTCTGGGGTTGCGTGGGCCGCTCAGTCTGGCGCCTTTATTTATCGCGGTGCTGGGAATCGGACTGCTGGCGGCATGGATGAATCGCCGCCGCTCCGACACCCCATCGTCCCAGATCATCGCATCAACCAGCCTTCAGCCCGTGAGGACTCAAGAGTCGAATTTCTAGGATCCGTCAATCAGTCAAATCACAGCCGCTTTAAGTTCAATGACAACGACAACACCCCCCTTCACCACGCCCCAATCGGCATCGGCCAGCATGGCTGAGACGCAGAGTCAGACTCGCATCGACCGCGCCGAGTGGCGCTTTGTGGCCCTGATCGCGGCGTTTGTGCTCATCTTCACCAGCCTGCCGTACGCCTATGCCTATATCACCACGCCGGCCGACCGCCACTTCATGGGCGTGATGTTGAATGTGTCCGACCATGCCCAATACTTCTCGTGGTATCGCGAGTTCGGCACGGCCGATCTGTCGTCCAACAAGCTGACCCCGGAGCCGAACCAACCCATTTTCTTTAACCTGATGTGGTGGGGGCTGGCCAAACTCGGCGCGCTGCTGGGCGTGGGTTACGAGGTCATGTACCAGGTTATGCGCGTCATCGGCACCGTCGGCTTCATGTGGGTGGCCTACCGCATGTGCGCGTGGTTCTTCAAAGAGGCATTGCCGCGCAAGCTGGCCTTTCTCACCATCATTTTCTCCAGCGGCTTCGGCTGGCTGCTGGTGCTGTTGAAGTATGCCCTGCGGCTGGCCGATGTGCCCTTGCCGTTTACGCTGTATGTGGCTGAGCCCAATACCTTTTATAGCATTCTGGGGTTTCCACACTTTGTAGCGGCCGCCACCTATGTCCTATGCTTCGATCTGGTGTTGCGCGGCCAGGCCAAAAACCAGTTGCGCTATGCCCTGTATGCCGGGCTATGGGCGTTGTTCATGGGCTGGCAGCATGCCTATGATCTGGTGTTGGTGTGGGGGATTTTGGGTGCCTACACTGTCGCGATCTTCCTGCGCGACTTCCCCCAGCGCCATCGCGAGTCGCGCAGCATCCTGGCATCGCTGCCGTGGTATCTCATCAAAAGCCTCATCGTCATCGGGTTGATCTCGTTTTCGCCGGCCCTGTATTCGGTCGTGCTCACCCGGCTCGATCCAGTGTGGAAAGAAGTGCTGGCCCAATTTGGCAATGCCGGCGTTTACACTCCGCCGCTGTATCAACTGCCCATCCTGCTCGGCCCGGCATTTTTGGTGGCGCTATTTACGGCCGGCTCCATGCTGGTTCGCCGCCGCTTAAACTGGGACAACAAGTGGCTGTTCGCCCTGTCCTGGTTCATCATCTCCTTCCCACTCGTGTATTTGCCGGTGGATTTCCAGATTCACATGCTCAACGGCTGGCAGGTGCCGATTGCGCTGCTGGCGGTCTATGGCCTGTTCAACTACATCGTGCCAGCCCTGGCCAAACGGCGCAACCTTGCCACGACCGCGCCACCTAGCGCAGTCACCCAGCTCAGCCGCACGCTGGCCGTGATCTTCTTTGTTGCCATTCTGCCCACCAATATCTACCTATGGAGCTGGCGCTTCCTGGATCTGAACCGGCACGATTACCCGTTCTATCTGCACAAGGACGACATGACCGCGATGCAGTGGATCGAAGCGCAGCCAGACCCGAATGCCGTGGTGTTGAGCGCGATCGACACCGGCCAGTTTGTGCCCATGTTGACGGGCAAGCCGGCCTATCTCGCCCACTGGGCTCAGACGCTGCGCTTCTTTGAGAAGCAAAAGAATGTGGCCGCCTTCTTCGACGCGAACACGCCTGATACACAACGGATCGAAATCTTGCAACAGAAAGACGTGCGCTATGTGTTCTATGGACCGGCCGAGCGTCAGTTAGGGGCCTATAACCCAGCCGCAGCCTCGTTCCTCACCCTGGCATTTGAGACACCCGAGGTTCAAGTGTTTGTCGTTCGCCTCTAGGGCTGGGCTATGCTTGAATCAGATTTGTAACGACCTATTCATAATTTTTAGACAGGATGCACAGGATTTACACGATAAAACTCAGCCTGATCCTGTAAATCCTGTGCATCCTGTCCAGAATTCCACGGCTTAGGCGTGGGAAGAAACGCAACAGGGCACGAATGGATAAACAATGACAAAACACCACTCTCAACCCACCTTGCGAACCTTTGCCTTTGCCGCACTGGTGGCAGTGGCCGTGGTGCTGGCATCGACAGCCACCATGCTTTTGCCCATCCAGTCGGCGCAGGCTCAGGCTTCGGGTTGGTCACAGCCGTTGCAGATCGCGCCCGAAAATATCTCGTCATGGTTTCCCGATGTCAAGGTGGATTCAAGCGGCCT
>JBBQST010000278.1:0-6570 GCA_038213625.1 Thermoflexales bacterium | reverse complement strand
TACCCCGTCCCCCTCTCACGATTGCCGTGGTTTTCTATCAATTAATAACATACAAACACACCTACTCGATCCCTCCGGCACGTCTCTACCATTCGGCTACACCGTCAGCAGCCGAATGAGCGCCGGCACAGCCATGACCAGCGCGATGACGCCGCCGACGGTGATGCCATTGATGAGCAAGAGCGTGCCGCATACCATGAGCGCGATCAGCACCATGGCCCAGGTGAGGCGCGACACGCTGGTCTCGATGCGGCGCAGTTCGTGCATGGACGCGGGCGAGAGATTGGCGCGCACCTCCAGTTGGCCGTTGAGCGCGCGAGAAATCACGGCCTCGGTCTGGGCCGGCAATTGAATGCCCAGTCGGCCCAAATTCAAGGCCTCCTTGACCACATCCTGCACACTTTGGCCACTCAGCAGACTGGCTCCAGGCGCATTGGCCCGAGCACCGGCCGGCAACGCCGCCATGCCTTGTGCGAAGGGTTGCAGGGCTGTCCACGGATTAAATGTGGGGTCGAGCGCCGTGCACATGCCACTGAGAATATTCGTTGCGCGGCCGAGATACAGCACGTTCTGGGGAATCTGAAATGGCAATGACGATAGCAGATCGCGAAACTGCATGGCGAAGTCATACATCTCGTCGAAATCAACGTTTTGTAGATCCGTCATGCTGCGGCCCCACATGCGGTCGAACAGGCCGCCCAGCGCCTGCTCGATGCGAACGGTGTCGGCCTCGGGAGTGAAAAAGCCCATCTCGCGAATGGCCGCGGTCATGCGCCGCGCATCCTTCAAACTCGTCGAGATGATGATCTCTTTGAGCTCGCGCATGTTGGCCGGCGTCACACTGCCGACCATGCCGAAGTCGATGTAGACGAGGCGGAAGGGGCGGCTGGTGGCAGCTGGCGGCTGGCGGCTGGCGGCTGGCGTGGATACGGCTGAATTGGGTCGGTTTAGTTCATCGATGAGGTCGGAGATGAGGGGGATTCTGAACTGGGGCAGGCCCAAGCTGTTGGCCGGCGGCGACTTGACGGTGGACGTTGCGTTGGCGCTCTCGCGGATGCCGAGCTTGCGGGCCATGTCCCAGTCCAACGGCTGCACAAACAGGTTGCCGGGATGCGGGTCGGCGTGAAAAAAGCCGTCCACGAAGATTTGCTGGAGATACGTCTCGAACAATTTGTGCGCGACCTGGCTGCGGCTGATGCCGGCATCCTCCAGGCCCTCGAAGTCAGTGATCTTGATTTCCTCGACGTTTTCGAGAACCAATACACGCTTGCTGGAGAGATAGGTTTTGGGTACGCGCACGGCCGGGTCAGCCGCGAAGTTGCGCGCAAATTGCTCGGCGTTGCGCGCCTCCAGTTCGTAGTCCAGCTCCTCGAAGATAACGCCGGCAAATTCCTCGGTCAGCGCGCTCAGGTCGGCGCGGCGGCGGATCGGCTCGTACAACTTCAACCACTTCACGATGGTTTTGAGCGCGCCGATGTCGGTGCTGACGATGGCATCGAGATGCGGCCGTTGAACTTTGACGATGACGCGGCGGGCAGAGCTGAGAGCGGAGAGCGAAGAGCCAGGAGCTGGATCGGTGGCGCGCAGAATGGCGAGGTGGGCCTGGCCGAAGGAGGCGGCGGCGATGGGCTCGGGGTCGAACTCGACGAAGATCTCGGAGATGGGTTTGCCGAGATTGGCTTCGATGATGGGGGTGATGACGTGGGCGGGTTCGGCCGGCACGGCATCCTGCAAGCCCTGCAGCTCGACGATGACTTGCTGCGGAATGATGTCGACGCGGCTGCTGAGAAACTGGCCGAGCTTGATCCACACGCCGCCGAGGTCGAGGGCGAGGTGACGGAACTCGCGGGCAATGAGGATGAAGCGACTGGTGCGGCCGGCGTCCACCCGCGTCTGCCCAATCACCTTGGACAGGATCATCTCCCACCAGACGAAACGGGCGATCATTTTGAAGCCGAACCACAGGGCTTTGCGGGCGCGCGTGCGCAACTGTTGCGGCCGGGCCTGTGATGATGTGGCTTTGGCCGTGCTTTGTTCCTGGACGGTTTCAAACGCATTGCCGGCGGTGCGGCTTTGTTCGAAGAATCCCTTGCCATATACGCCGGGACCGGGCGTAAGTGGATTGTTTAATTTGCCTTTTGTTGGGCTTGCCATGTGCCGGCAGTATAGGGTTTGGGGCTGATAGTGGCCTGAGCTATGGGCCGGTGGATGCTGGGAGGTTGACCGATGGCCGCGGCGACAAGCGCTGAGCCATATAGAGGCACAGGCCGATGGGGCCGGTGAGCAGCGTGGCCGCGAGCCACAGAGTCTGGTGCGCGGCATTGCGCCGGCGCATATCGGCCTGCAATAGCGGCAACGCAATGAGGTGATTTAGGGCGATATCCAGCACCATGAACCAGAAGCCAGTGTTTTTGTTCAGCGTGTTGAGCAGTTGCGACAGCGACCCTTGCGGCAACCAGATGATGGAAATGACGACGACACAAGCGGCAAAAAATAGCCAAAGGAGGCGCAGTTCAAGCAGGCGCTGTAGCCAGTGTGCTGGCGCTAAACTTTGCTCGGCGCGGGGGCGGCGGGCCATGAAGATGCTGAGTGGGATGACGCCGACCACGAAATAGGGCAGCAGATATGCCAGCCAGCGCATGCCGCGGCGCGCGCCATCTTCGATCATCAACGCCGCCATGGGCGTGATCAGCAAGCCGAAGTAGCTGAATGCCCACAAAAACCAGGTGTCGCGCAGGAGTAGGCTGGAGTCTTGAATTGCTTTGCCGTGGTAGGACAGGTTGGGCAAAATCGCCAGGGCCAGCGTGTAAAGAAAGACAATCCAGTAGAGCCAGGCGATGGGCGAACGGTTGGTAATGAGTTTGTTACGTTCGGCGAAGACAATGCCTATCAGCAAGCCAGTGCAATCGAAAATGGCCACATCCGTCCACAGCGAGGTGCGGCCGGCCACGAATGATTGGTGAAATTCATCGCTGGCGGCGTAGGCGATGCCGATCACGAAGGCCGTGATCAGTTGCGTGCGAGTAAGCGTGTTGTGCCGGCCAGACAGTGCATACAGCAGCAGCAACATCAGGACGGTGTAGCCGCCGATGTGGCCGGTTTTCTTGATGAGCACGTCAATTAACGGGTAAGCGGGGATGCCGGGCACGACAGACTGCGACGAGACCCAAAACAGAACTGCCATCCATGCAACAACAAACACCCAGCGAACCCAAACGGCGAGAGGAGGAATGCGAACCATGCGGTGCCGATTGTAGTGCGGGGAGGGGAAGGCGGCTAGCTTGTTGGCTGTTGGCGGCTAGCTGCTAGCCGCCAACAGCCAGCAGCCTCCCCAAATTGCCTCTTGACAATGTTATCTACTAGTAGGTAGAATAGTTGCCGTGAGAGTAAAGCGAGATTTGCCGATGGATGTGATGGTGTTGGATGCGGCGCAGCAACTGGTGCAGCAGCGTGGCTATAACGCTTTTAGCTATCACGATCTGGCCCACGAGATCGGCATCAAGACGGCCAGCATTCACTATTACTTCCCGACCAAGGGTGATCTGGGCAAGGCGCTGATGAACCGCTATACGCGGCAAATTCAGGACGACTTGAAGGACGTGGATGCGCGCACGACGGACCCAAAACGCAAGCTCAAGGGATTCTTTGAACTGTTTGCGGCCGGCATGTGTGTGGATGGCGGTAAGCTATGTCTGGGTTGTATGCTGGCGTCGGATTTGCTGACGCTGCCGGACGGCCTTCAAGCCGAAGTGCGCACATTTTTTGAGTGCATGGAGCAGTGGCTGACGACGACGTTGAAAGACGGACGGGCGGCCGGCATCTTTAAGTTTACTGCGTCGCCGGAGAAGACGGCGCAAGTGTTCGTGGCCACCTTAAACGGTGCCATGATCACGGCGCGCGCATTTGGGGATGACAAACATCTGACGGAATCAACGGCGTGGCTGCTGAATACCATCACGGCCTGAGCCTGTTTAGGGTTGATGCGTCGAAAAGTTTTTAGGTTATAAGTTTCAAGTTTGGAGGATAACAATCACAATGGGTGCAAATACTTTTGCAGTAAGCGATTCGGACTGGGAGACTCAAATCGAGAAGTCCAAGGGTCTGGTTCTGGTGGATTTCTGGGCTGAGTGGTGTGGGCCGTGCAAGATGGTCGCGCCGGTGCTCGATCAGATCGCGAGTGAGAACACTGACACAATCAAGATTGGCAAGCTGGACGTGGACTCCAACGAGAAGACGGCCATGAAGTTTGGCGTGATGAGCATCCCGACCATGATCCTGTTCAAGGACGGCGAGCCCGTCGAGCGCCTGGTTGGCTACATGCCCAAGGAGCGCCTGCTCCAGAAGCTGCGCCCGCACATGGCGTAAGCCGTGTGAGCGTAGAATTGAGCGCTGGGTTTTAATAGAACTGGTTTGCGTAAGGCCGCATGAATGTGCGGCTTTACGTTTATATGAGTGAGTGGGTTTGATGGCAGAAAAGTTAGCAATCATCGGTTCCGGCCCCGCAGGCCTGACCGCGGCCGTGTATGCAGGCCGTTCCTTTTTGGAGCCGTTGGTGTTCGTGGGGCCGGCCTTTGGCGGCCAAATCGCCACCACCACCGAGGTCGATAATTTCCCTGGCTTTCCATCGGGTTTGCAAGGCCCTGAGTTGACCACGGCCATGCGCGAGCAGGCCGAGCGGTTCGGCGCGCGCTTGGTGGAGCAGACCATCGAGAAAGTGGACCTGAGCCAGCGGCCGTTCAAGCTGTGGACGAGCGAGGGGATGTATGAGGTCGAGTCGCTGATTATTGCCACCGGCGCGACGCCGCGGCCGTTGGGCGTGCCGGGTGAGATGGACTTCATCGGCCGGGGTGTCAGCTACTGCGCCACCTGCGACGGCTTCTTCTTCCGCAACAAGGAGATTATTGTCGTCGGCGGCGGCGACAGCGCTTTTCAAGAGGGCCTGTTCCTGACCAAGTTCGGCAAGCGCGTGCGCATCGTGCACCGGCGGGATGAGTTTCGGGCCGGGGCTACGCTGCAGCAGCAAGCTCGCAATAACCCCAAGGTCGAATTTTTGACCGACACCGTGGTGGACACCATTCACGGCAACGGCAAAGTGAACGAAGTGGTCTTCACCAACCTCAAGACCGGCGAGAAGCAGACCAGCGAAGTGGACGGCGTGTTTATCTACATCGGTCACGATCCCAACTCGCAGCTCTTCACCGGCCAGCTTGAGATGAGCGATGAACGCTATGTCGTGGTGAATCAATATTTGCACACCAGTGTGCCAGGTGTGTTTGCGGCCGGTGAGATTCACGACAACCATTTCAAACAAGCCATCACCTCGGCCGGCTACGGCTGCATGGCCGCGATGGAAGCCGAGAAGTTTCTGGCGAGCCAGGAATAGACTGCCATAAATCGCCCACAAATCAGAACGCACTTGCATCCCATGCAAGTGCGTTTTTTGTTGGATCCTAATTGCTTTGAATTCGATAGAACCGCTGCGCATTTCCCGCCCATAGCTTGTGCTTGGCGGCCGGCGAGAGCGACGCGGTGATCTCGTCCAGCGCTTCCACCCAGCGGGTGTAGGGCGTGCCGAGCAGGGCCACCGGCCAGTCGCTACCATAGGCTACGCGATCTTCGCCGAACGCGTTAAGCACATGCTCGACATACGGCGCGATGTCAGCGACGGTCCAGTGGGTGCGGTTGGCGGCAGTGGCGACACCGCTCACTTTGCAGATGATGTTGGGCAATGTGGCTAGTTGGGTGATGCCACCAAACCACGGCTCGCGCTGCTTGCCCTCGATGTCGGGGCCGCCGATGTGGTCGAGGATGAACTGGGTGCCGGGGCAACGGCTCACCAACTCAGCCGCCATCGCCAGCCGGTCGGCGCTGAGCACGAGGTCAAATGTCAGGCCATATTCGCCCAGCAACTGCACGCCGCGCACGAAGTCGAGGTTGAGGCCGTAGCCGGGGTCGCTCTTGTCGCCACTGGGAGAGCGGCGCACGCCTTTGATGCGCGGGTCGATGGCGACGAGAGCGTCGAGATAGGCCCGCACACGCTCACCAAACTCCACCGGGGCCGTGGCCACAATGGCTTGCAGGCGCGGGTCTTCATTGGCGCGATCTACGACCCAACGCGCCTCCAGCAGACCATAGTGCGGTGCGACTGCCACTTCGATATAGACGAAGGCACCGATATTGAGGCCGGCGGTGTGTTCACGGTAATCGCTCAGACCAAACGGCTTGGCAATGGCGTCGTTGCCGTCCAGCCACGGCATGCGAAAGTGGTTGGGGTCCCACAAATGCACGTGCGTGTCGACAATGGGGTGATCGAAAGACAGGGTCACGTTGAACTCCTTGCGCTAGTACTTGGCTACTTTGGTCGAGGCTTTGGTTGGCGTGGGCGAATCGCCGTCGATCAGTTTTTCGGCCTTTAACTCGTCCCAGAACTGGGCGGGAATCGGCGTGCTCAGCGCGGCCAAATTCTCGTCCACCTCGGCGGGGGTGATCATGCCCAGGATGAGCGACGTGACAGCGGCGGGAGCCAGCGCAAATTGCACAGCGGCCACTCGCAGCGACACCTCATGGCGC
>JBBQST010000277.1:0-6580 GCA_038213625.1 Thermoflexales bacterium | reverse complement strand
TTGAAGCAGCTCGGCACGCCATGCCTGATTCACCAGCCGGTCTACAACATGTTCAACCGCTGGATCGAGCCTGAGCTTCTGGACGTGTTGGGCGAGGAAGGCATCGGCTGCATCCCGTTCTCGCCGCTGGCGCAGGGCTTGCTGACCAACCGCTATCTCGATGGGGTGGCCGGTGAGGCTCCCGCAGGATCGCGCGCCAGCAAACCGCACGGCTTCCTCAAGAAGGACCAGATCACCGACGACAAACTCAGTAAGGTGCGCCGGCTCAACGACATCGCTCAGCGGCGCGGCCAGACCCTGGCCGAAATGTCACTGGCATGGGTGCTGCGCGACAGCCGCGTCACCTCGGCCCTCATCGGTGCCAGCAGCGTCAAACAAATTGAAGACTGTGTGGCCGCAACCAAAAACCTGGAGTTTGGAGCCGAAGAACTCGGCGAGATCGATCAGATTTTGGGAGAGGGGAAGTAGTGAGTCGAGAGTAGCAAGTAGTCAGTAGCCAGTAGTCAGATCGGACACCGAGAGCCCGCCACAACCCGTCTGATACTGACTACTGGCTACTGGCTACTTGCTACTGACTGATGTTACGCAGTAACCTATCCAATCCGCAGCAAAGCATCCTGAGCGGAACGGCCGTGTTGCCTATGCTGAAGTCCTATCGAAAGTGGCCGTGCAGTCGAAGGAGCGCACCATGCCGAGCCGCGCTAACCTAACTCTCCATAGCGCGCTCCTTCGACTGCACGGCCAGATCATCGGCAACTTTTCATCAGGCATCAAGGCCGTTCCGCTCAGGATGCTTTGCACAAATTTTTGCGGCTTACTGCGTAACGTCAGTGACTGACTACTCGCTACTTCCCCCTCATCTCCGCCGCCAGCGTCGGCCCGCCGCGCCAGGCCAGACCCGCCCGCACCAGGCTATCGACCAGCGCCGGCGTGGTATCGCGATAGTGCTTCTTGTAGAACAGCCACATGGCGCGCTGAAATTCGAATTGCGCTTTGGGGCTCTGGCGGCTGGCCGCGCGCTTCACATGGTGCACGGTGACGGCCGGGTAATACACGGCACGATACCCGGCCTGCTTGATGCGCAAACACCAGTCCAGATCTTCGCCATACATGAAGAACTGTTCATCGAGCAGGCCGGCCTTTTGAATCGCCCCGGCCCGCACCAGCATGCACGCGCCCACCACCGAGTCCACATCGGCCTGCTCGTCGATGCCGAGATAGGTCATGTTGTAGCGGCCAAAGCGCTTGCTGTGCGGGAACACCTTGCTGAGGCCGGCCAGCCGGTAGAACGAAATCTCCGGGGTGGGAAAGCTGCGCCGGCAGGCCTTGTCCAACGTGCCATCCATTAGCAACAGCTTGGGGCCGACCACGCCCACCGCTGGATTGGCATCGGCAAATGCAACCATTTGGGCCAATGCGCCCGCCGGCACCAGCGTGTCGGGGTTGAGCAACATGGCATAGCGAGTTTGTGGAACATCGGGGAAGCCATACGCGCGCAAGCCCTGGTTGTTGCCGGCCGGGTAGCCGCCATTGACCGCGCTGCGAATGAGCCGCACTTCAGGGAACTCGGCCGCGACCACATCGGCGCTGTCGTCTGGTGAGGCGTTGTCCACCACACAGATCTCGAATCGCAGGCCGGTCTGGTCTCGCAGCGAGGTGAGGCAGCCGCGCAACAAATCGCGCGTGTTGTAGTTCAGGATGATGACGACTAGATCGAGCATGACGGCATAAATTTATAATCGTTCAGTTTCGGATTTTGGACAGAATGAACAAAATCAAACAGAATGCAGAGGATTCTTTTCCTTCTTCATTTTGTTTCATTCAGTAGATTCTGTCTATTTTGGCGGACGGCTTACAACGCTATACCCGGCCGCCTTCGCCAGATTGGCCACCATTACCGAGGCCGGCGTCAGCCGCACCACGGCGTTGCGCAGCGCGCACAGCAGTGGGTTGCTGATCTGGCCGGCGCTCCCAATTTGCCATGAGGTGGTGGTGATCCAGGCCGTGCGGGGTTGCCGTTCAGTCTCGTAGGCGCGAAAGGCCGCGGCTACATCCGGCTGCTCGCTCAAACAGCGCGCCAACACCACGGCGCTCTCGATGGCCTGACACGCGCCCTGGCCCAGGTTGGGGGTGGTGGCGTGGATGGCGATGGTGGGCGCGCCAAATTGGGCCTCAATCGCCTCGGGGTCGGTTTTGGACAGCCGCTGGCCGCGCCAGTCGAGAATCGCGCCTTTGATCTGGCGCGCGCCGGCAGCCGTCACCGCATCCGCCACATCCAGCCGGCGCAGCGCTTTGATGGCATTGGCCCACAACGTAAGGCCCGCGCCCACCTCGTGAATCTCAGCAGCCTGCTCGTATAGCGCCACCTCAAACCCACGTGCGCGCAATGCGATGGCCGCACACAGCCCGCCGATGCCACCTCCGATCACCACACATTTCATCGTTTGCATACCGCGATCCATTTTATTTTGAAGGTTCAGATGATTTATTGAATGCCGGCACCGACGCATCCAGTCCCTGGTTCGGGCCAGTCACTCGTCGCCGCTCACATTTTGGATCCGTGGTTTTCACACACGGCCACACCTCGGATGGCGCATTCTTCACCTCATACAACGGCACCCGTCGGTTCTCGCTGCCGCCACTGTTGGGGAAGTAATACGGCACATCGAGCTGGCCCACTTCGACAACCTTAAATCGTTGGCGCAGGGTTTGCAGCGCCGGCGCGAGTTCCTTGCCGTCATCGAGAATGAACACCGGCGTGGCCTCGGTGTGTAGCGCATCCACAAAGGCCAGCAGCTGTTCGCCGTTCCAGCCAGCAGGTCGAAAAGCCAGCCGATGCGCGTGCAGGTCGATGGCGCCGCTGTTGAGTGAGGAGCCGATCACGGCATCCTCCGGCGTCAGTGCCGCCAACTGGTCGAACGCGGCCCGTTGCTCGCGCACCAGATATCCAAACGCATCGTAGCCGCGCGTAATCGGCAAAATCAAGGTTTCGATGGAGCGTTGCAGGAGGGTAAAGCCGGTGAACGAGATGAGGGTGATGAGGCAGAGACGACGGATGGCCGACGACCGACGACGGGAAGAAACGGTCGTCGGTCGTCGGCCGTCCGTCGTCTCTCTCTCCCACAACCCTCGCCCCACCCGCCAAACCAGCCATACGATGCCCAGCGCGGCAAACCCATACAGCACCGGAAACACCGACAGCAAATCCCGCTGGCGCAGGTAGGCGTATAGGACGTGAAAGCCCACCAGAATACCAACGTAGAGCGCGAGCACCAACGTGAGCGGCCGGTTGTAGCGCCACGCCACACCGACTCCAATCAGCATAAACGGCAGCAGCAGCCCAAACTCACGAGTCCAGAACATCTCTTGCAGCGTGCGCCACAGGGTGGCCGGAGCCGTGATGAGTGAGAAGTGCTGTAGCTCATCGGAGCCGGTGAGGAAGGGATTGCCGAATGCGGCCTGGTGATACAGCAAGGTGGGCGCAGCGGCGAGAGTGGCGAAGAGCGCGCAGAGGACGACACCGTCATCTGTCGTCCGTCGTCTGCATCAATGCCAGCGCCACCGGCAGCGCAATCAGCACCTGGGTGTAGCGAACGCCAAAGGCAATGCCGATGCACACGCCGGCGAGGGCGGCGAAGAGAAGCGGGGGGAAGGGGGAAGGGGGAAGGGGACTTGCCATGCCGTTCCCATTCCCCACTCCCCTTCCCCCCCGCTCTCCCCGCAAAGCCAGTCCCAGCGCCAACAACGAGAACACCTGCGCACCAATATCGGCCATGGGAATTAGTTGCCACTCGACTTGTTGATACGACGTGGCCGTGAGAAAGACGGTGAGGGCGGTGATGGCAAATGCGAGCGGCGGCGCATGGTGCTGCGCTGCCAGCAAACACAGCCAGCCCACAATCAGCAAGGCCAGCAGCGCCAGAATGGGGCCGAGCAAATACACGCCGGTCTCGCCGCCCAATAAATAGGCGGCGGCAATAAACACGGCATAAGCCGGCGGCCACACCGTGGTCGAGGTTCGCGAGATATCCTGCGGCAGTTTGTAGCCAATGTGCACGACCGGTTCGCTGGGAATGTGCAGGGCATAGGTCAGCCGCACGAGCGGGAAGGAATGAAACACCGTGCCGTGGGTGGCCAGATCCACGCCCATTTGAGTGTAGGCATATGGGTCGCTGCCGCTGACGCCGCGCGTGCGCAGGGTGAGTGCCGTCCACGCCGACCAGGCCAGGGTGAGGATGACAAGCACGGCCGCGCCCAGTTTGACAAAGCGTGCGTCGGCCGTGCCCACGCCCGAGCGCGACGAACGCACGCTGAGCACCAGTGCATATCCCACCATGACCAGCAGCGCCAGCGTGGGGTTGAAGATCGTGCTCCACGGCTCGGCCACGATGAAGCGCCGATCAACGAGATAGTGTGCGCCACCGATCAGCAGGCGCACGGCAAGGCTGGCATACACCACTATCAGTGGTGCCACCACTAGCAGTGGCGACAGCACTGCCAATGCTTCGGGCGCAGCTTGAGTTGATTTGTGTTGAATCAGCCGCAGCGCCTGGGGCAGCAGGATCGCGCCCAACACCAACGCGGCACCCCACCACGGCCAGCGGTTGAACGCCATGACCACGCCCAAACCGGCGATGTGCAAGCCGAGCCAAAACAGAATGAATACAGGTGTCACGGCCGTTTTGGATTCAGCGGACTCAAACGCCATCGTGCGCAAACAGGCATTGGCAAAGCCGCTGCGCCAGGCCCAATGCAGTTGTTGCAGGCTGATGGGAACAGCGCCGATGACGAGTGCAACGAGCCAGCCCACCCGCCAACCCAACACCGGCACCGCGAACAGCCGGCCCAACCCCACGGCCGCAAACAACACGCCGGCCAACACCAACGAGGCAGTGATGCCACGGCTGAGGCCCAGCCGTTGGCGCAGCACCCATACCAGTGCACAACCCAGCAATCCGGCCAACACCACCAGCCACATGCGTGGGCCGGCGGGCGCATCGGTGAGCGCGGGATCAAACCAATAGGAGAGACGAAGCAAGTTCGATGGATTCATGAGAGAAGCAGGTATTGTAGTGAGCGATGAGCTGGGAGCTGGGAGCAATGAGCAGAGCGCCAAAAGTTTCGCGCTTGTCCGGCTCCCAGCTCCCAGCTCATCGCTCTTTGCTCACTACAATACCAATGATGTTTGATCTACTCCTCTCCAACTGCGATGTACTGATCTACACGGGCGGCCGCTACGCTGTCGAAAACGCGCGCGATCTGGCGATTACCCAGGGGCGCATCACCGCCATCGAACCAGCCGGCACTTTCGAGCGCACCTCGGCCCATGAGCACATTGACGCGACCGGCTTGCTGGCGATTCCAGGCCTCATGAACTGTCACGCGCACGTGCCGATGGTGTTGTTTCGCGGGCTGGCCGAGGATGTCAGCATTGAGTCGTGGTTCAACGATTACATCTGGCCTTTGGAGAGCAACGAGGAGCCCGAGGATATTTACTGGGGCATGCTGCTGGGCATGGCCGAGATGATCCAGAACGGGGTGACCTCGGTGGCCGAGCACTACTTCTTCTGCGATGAAATCGCCCAGGCAGTGACGGCCAGCGGGATGCGCGCCAATATTGGCTGGGCCGTGTTCGGCCACGATGGGCTGGACAAGCTGGATCGCACGGCTCGTTTTGTCCAGGACTGGCAGGGCGCGGCCGATGGGCGCATTACGACATGGATGGCCCCGCACTCGCCGTATTTGTGCGATCACGATTTTTTGCGCGCCACGGTCGAACGCGCCAAAACCTTGAACGTCGGCATTCACATCCACTGTAGCGAGAACCACGATCAGGTGCGGCTGAGCCTGCAACGCTACGGCGTGACCCCGCCGCACATGCTGCGCAAGACCGGTGTGCTGGAGGTGCCGACCCTGCTGGCCCACGGCATCGGCATCACCGCCGAAGACATTCACATGTTGAAGGATTACGACGTGGCCGTGGCGCAGTGTCCCAAGACCTACCTCAAGCTAGCCATGGGCACGGCCCCGGTGCAGGCCTTTCGCGAGGCCGGCATCAAGGTGGGGCTGGGGACGGATGGAGCCGTGAGCAGCAACACGCTGGATATTCTGGAGCAGATGCGCATTCTGGCGCTGGACCAGAAGCAGGCGGCGAAGTATTCGACCGCGATGCCGTTGCAGGAGGTGCTGGACATCACCTTTCGCGGCAGCGCCCAGGCCCTGCGTCTGCCGGACGCGGGCGAGCTGGCGGTGGGCAAGCTGGCCGATATTGCGTTATTGCGTCAGGACGGCCCACACGTCTTCCCACGCTATGACGCGCTGGCAAACCTTGTCTACTCGCACAAGTCCAGCGATGTGGACACCGTGATCTGCAACGGCAAAGTGCTCATGCGCGATCGTCAACTGCTGACGATTGATCTGGCCGAAGTGAAGCGCGAGGTGAGTGCGCGGCTCCATCGCCTGAACCAACGCGTGGCCGACAAGCGAATTGCGTCGTATCCTTTGAGCTGAGAGCTGAGAGCTGGGAGCTGGGAGCTGGGAGCTGAGAGCTGGGAGCTGGGAGCTGGGAGCTGAGAGCTGA
>JBBQST010000276.1:0-6617 GCA_038213625.1 Thermoflexales bacterium | reverse complement strand
ACGCAATCTGATTCACCGAATCTCGATGCCCATGCCCGGCGGCACACACTGCGCGGGCTGGATTGCTCTTGTCTAAACACTGAAAATATCAGCACCTGATTCATCAGCCGCCCGCGCAACCGCCGGGCGGCTTTTTATTTGTCCCGGCAGCAGAGCACTAACCCAAGGATAATTTGGCTTTACAGATTGCAGATCGCAGATATCACACGTCAGATCGGAACCTTCTGACCTCTGAAATCTGACACCTGCAATCTTCCTAAATCATGGAAAATATTTTGATCTGTCTCGCCTGGCCCTATGCCAACGGCGATTTACATGTGGGGCATATTGCCGGCTGCTACCTGCCGGCCGATATCTTCGCGCGCTACCAACGCCTGATCGGCAACCGCGTTGTTGTCGTGAGCGGCAGCGACAGCCACGGCACGCCTATCGTGGTGCGCGCCGACAAAGAGGGCAAAACGCCGCGCGAAGTGTTCGAGCACTTTCACAGCCGCTTCGTCGAAACCCAGCTCAAGCTCGGCATCAGCTACGATCTGTTTACGCATACGGACACCGAGAACCACCACGATATTTCGCAGCAGATGTTTCGTCAGTTGCTGAAGAACGAATATCTGTATCAGGAAAAACAAAAGCAACTCTACAGTGAGCGCGAAGGTAAATTTTTGCCGGATCGACTGGTTGAGGGCACCTGCCCGATCTGCGGTTACGACAAGGCGCGCGGCGACCAGTGCGACAACTGCGGCAACCTGCTCGAAGCGACACAGCTCATCAACCCGCGCAGCCGCAATCACCCGGAAGATAAGTTAATTGTGCGCGAGAGCGATCAATTTATGTGGGACTTGCCGGCCCTGAGTGCGCCGATTGGCCAGTACCTGAGCGACAAAAGCGGGCTGTGGCGCGAGGGCGTGCTGAACTTCGCCAGGAACTTTGCCAGCGAGTTGGCCCCGCGCGCTTTCACCCGCGACCTCACCTGGGGCATTCCCATTCCTGTAGCCAACAGCGAGGGCAAGTGCATCTATGTGTGGTGGGAAGCTTTGCTGGGCTATCTCTCGGCCACAGTCGAGTGGGCCAAGATCACTGGCCAGCCGGATGCGTGGAAGGAGTTTTGGTACACCGACAGCGGCGTCGAAAATCCGGTGAAGATTTACAACTTCATCGGCAAAGACAACATCCTGTTTCACACCGTGCTGTGGCAGGGCATTCTGCTGGGCATGCGGGAGCTGGGTCAGCCGTGGGATGGCAACGGCGCGGCAGCAAAGACAGACGTAGTGCGCTTCAACCTGCCCTACGATGTGCCGGCCAACCAATATCTGAACCTGGGCGGCCAGAAGTTCAGCAAGAGCCTGGGCGTCAGCGTCGAGGCGATTGATCTGGTGGAGAAGTATGGGTCTGACCCGCTGCGCTTCTACCTGTCGAGCATTTTGCCGGAGACAAAGGATGCCGATTGGAACTGGGCCGACTTCGCCCAGCGCAACAACAGCGAGCTGCTGGCCAAATGGGGCAATCTGGTGCAGCGCACGCTCAGCCAAATCTGGAAGAACTTTGACGGCACCATCCCCCAGCCCGGCGAACTGACCGACGCCGACACCGCCTTGCTGGCCAAAGCCGAAGCCGCCTTCGACACCATCGGCGTCAAGCTAAACACAGTGAAGTTGCGTGATGCGTTGGGTGAGGTGATCGAACTGGCCACGGCTACAAATCAGTACCTCGACCAACAAGCGCCGTGGAAGACCATCAAAGCGGGTGATGAAGGTAAAGCCCGCGCCGGCACCCAGCTCTACGTCGCGGCCAAAGTCATCGACTCGCTGTCGGTGCTGTTCTCGCCGTTCATCCCGGATTTGTGCGAGGCAGTGCGCAAGCAGTTGGGCTACGCTGGGCCCCTGTTTGGCCGGCAGTATGTCGAGACGATCCAGGAGACCACCCGCCAGCACGATGCCCTGCGCTACGATGCCAGCAGCGCCACCGGCACGTGGGGCCCGAGCGAATTGGCACCTGGCCAGAAGTTGGGCGGCGAACCCAGGGGGTTGGTGAACCGGATTGAGTTGACGCCGGAGAAGTAACCCGAAAGATGTCAGACGTGTTCTGAACACGTCTGACATCTTTCGGGCACTAATCACGCGCTATTGACCTTCGTCATTCGTGTCCGGCATATTCTGGTTGGGGCCACCCGAGGCGCTCCAGGCGTGGCCAGTTAGGGGAACGACTGGCGGAAGGGCTTGTCGTTGATGTCGAGGTTAATGCAATCCATCGGCTCGACCCAATGGCGCGTTCGTTTTGGATTCCTACAATCGGGGCCATGAACAGCGTCCAACAGCTTCACGATGTCAACACCACCGATATGGCCGCGGCCATTCGCCTGGGTTGCCGGGCCATGTCCAGCGTGTTTAACGCCGACGACAACGACATTCCCTTTTTTGCCTCGCGGGTGTGGCCCACGGCCGAACTCAACTTCAACGACTTTCACTCCGAGTCGCACGTGCCGGGCCGGCATCTGAACGCACTGCTGAATGCCGAAGAGGTACTGGGCATTCACATCGATGAGGCGGTGATTGAGAAGCATGCGCGCGCGGCGTTTTACGCCTACAGCGGCGCATTGCCCCTGCCACTCAACCGCGCCAAAATCGATGGGCCGCTGGTGAACTTTTTGCCGCATAATATTCGTGAGGGGTTTCACGCGCTGTATGCGCTCGCGAAATATCGCAACTCGGCCCGCGCACGCGAGTTGGCCGAGGCCAGCATCGAGACCATTTTCAAACTGTGGGTGTCAAATAAAGAATGGGATCGCGAGGTGATCGAAGGCCAGCACGGCCTGAAGATCATCCAGTTTGGCGGCCACTTCATCACCGGCATTGCGCGGACGATTGGGCCGCTGGTCAAATACTTTCGCGCCACCGGCTACGGGCCGGCGCTCGAGCTGGCCCTGGTGTTGAAGGAGGAGGCGATTCGCACCTACTTCACCGAGCAGGGCGATTACAGCGATGCCTTTGGCACGCACACCCACTCGACCACCTGCACGATGTCGTCGCTGGCGCAATTGGCCGACCTGACGCATGACCTGCCGCTGATGAGCCGGGTCAAAGCCTTCTACGACAACGGCCTGTGGGTCATTCGCGATGCGTTGGGTTGGGTGATTGAGAATAGCGCGGCCAATGCAAATCCCGACCGCGGCGAAGTGAACAACACCGGCGATGTGCTTGAGACTGCGCTGCTGCTTGGAAAATGGGGCTACAGCGAGTGTTATCAGGATGCCGAGCGCATCTTGCGCGGCCACCTATTGCCCTCGCAATTGCGCGATGTGTCGTTTATTCAGGAGCCAGTGAATCTAGAAAATCATGATGGACGACGCGATGTGGCTCAGCGACACTTGGGCGCGTTTGGCTTCCCCGCGCCGTATGGTCACGCGCCCATCGGCTGTGATGAGGTGAGCTTCAACATGGATATTGTGGGAGGTACTGTCGGCTCGTTGTGCGAGGCATGGCGCAGTGCTGTCCAGGTCGATGAGGCCGGCCTGCACATCAACCTGTTCTTCGACATTGATACACCGGCTGCCAGAGTTGAATCGCCGTATCCCGATGGCGTGCTCAAAATTACGCCGAAGCGCGCGACGCCGGTGTGGGTGCGTGTGCCGTCGTGGGCGGCTGAGCGAGACCTGCACATTGAGGGCATGGACGGCGCGCTGGTGTTATCGAATGACCAGGCCTTTATCCCCACCTGTGCGGCCGGACAAACGATTGCTGTGCGCTTCAATTTGCCGCTGCAGACGCTGGAACTGAAGCATCGCAGCCGCACCATTCGAGCCACCTTGCACGGCGACCAAACCATTGGCATGGATTCATTTGGCGCGCCGTTTACCTACTTCGATGGCTTGAGCTGAGCAAGCGATCTATTTTCAACTCTACTTTCAACTCTACTTTCATAGGTTTCGCTACCCTCCTGCCTGAGTGATAATCCAGGCATCGCATGCCCAATACTGCTGTAATGCCCCCTGTGCGACTGGTGCTGGCCGATGATCACCCGCTGATGTTGCAAGCTTTGATGGCGTTGGAGGCAGTGGGGCGGTTTCAGCCGGATATGCTGGAGTTGGATGGCCGCATGGCGTACATGGACGGCATGCGGCTATCCAACAAGTGACGGTCGGGCACATGGCGCTGCCGCAGTCGGCGCGGCGCTATCTGTTTGCGCAATCTGTGGAAGCACAAACCGACGTCAATGCCCTCACGGACCGCGAGTCAGAAATCCTGAAATTAATCGCCAAAGGGCACAGCAATTTCCAAATCGCCAGAGCCTTGCGCCTCAGCGAAAACACAGTGAAGTTTCATCTGCCCAATGTATTTGCCAAATTGGGCGTGGCCAATCGAACCGAGGCCGCGGCTCGTTTTCACCGGCGAACATAGCTCAACTCAACTCAAGTCACATCCCACCCATTCGAGTAGGTCAACCTACCCAGGTTGGTTCTGCGCAACCACTCCTTTCAGCGTTTCGCTGGCGTGTGTCAGCGGCTAATCTGTGGGCGTGGCAGCAAGCACAAACGGAAAGACCAAGAGCCACTGGGGTGCCGGCGTCACCCCCTAAGCCGAGATGGGCTACTACGATGCAGGCTACGAGCCGAAGGAGTTTGTGGTGGTGGAGGGCTTGCTTGGGTTTTCCACGCCGGTCATGCGCCAGTTTTACCGATTCTTGTCGACGACTTTCCACTTACCGTCGATCGTGCTGGCATTGGGATCAACCTTGGCACCCGCACTGGCCGTGTTGAGCGGCTCGACGCCGGCGATGTCATCGCGATGCTCATCCGCGACGTTTTGCGGCACCAACATCACAAATGCTTGCAGCGCCAGCATGAGCACGCCCAAATCGTCCATCTGGCCGACGATGGGAATGAGATCCGGGATCACATCCAGCGGGAACAGAAAATAGAGAATCGGCGCAAACGGCAATACCTTGAGGTAGGCCGGAATGCGCGGATCTTTGATCAGGCGGCCGACCAGGCGCGCGTGGTTCAACACAGACTTCAACATGCCGATGTTTTCCGGCGTAATTTTTGGGTTCTTCATCTCAGTCCAGCCTCCTTGGGCAATCTGGGCATTATTCGGCTTGCTTACAAGCGATAAAGCTATACCAGCAGGCCTGCCAATCAAACACTACGATTGACGCAATCGCAAGTAGCACGAACACATTTTGCAGCTGCATTTTGTGACGCAGTCTGCACCGCATCCTGCGTCAGGTGCATAACCTTACCAAGCTCTGGGACGCTCAAGCCGAATTGGATCGACCAAATTTGCGCTGGCCGCGGCACCGGCGTCTGCAAAGGGATTCACTCTCACCACTTTGACGGCACCCGCTAGAATACGCCAGCCATCACAGACGTGCATTAGAGCGTCGTCGGTAGTCTTGCGGCGGGCGCGCAGCACCGCGCGCAAAGGCCGGCCCGAGCCCACTTCGCTGGTCAGGACGACCAGAAAATCGTGCGCGTCGGCGGGTAGCACATAATTCAAAGCGGCCAGGGCGCCTTGATCCCCATTGAGTTCCTGCATCTCGCCAGCTTGCCCGGCCGGGTAGTTGGCATCGGCAATGACCACGCCGGCGACGCGCAGCCACCTGTCGGGAGCCGCGTGCATCAACGCTTCCACCGGCCGGTCGAGATCGAAATCGCGCAGAAACAGCACTGGCTGCTCGCCAAACGGGGTCAGGCCGAATACCTCGGAGCGCGGCTCGGTAATGAAGTTGTCTTCGACCCAGCCAAACAGCGACAGCTTGTTCAGCGTGGTGTTGCGCTCGGTGGTCAGGCTGCTGATGAGGAGTGGAAATGGCGCCGTCAGAATGGCGTAGCCGAAATTTAAGCTGGGTGGAGGGTGAAGATGCGAGAGACTGGGCTGGGTCGACCGCCCCATGAGCTGCTGGACCAATCTGGCGCGTGCTTCGGCCTGGCCAATGACCAACAGACTGGATTGCGCGGTGGCCACGGCATCGCCGGGAAAGTCCAGCGACAGCAGATCATCAAAGGTTAATGCCATGGCTTAGCGGCGATACTCCACCCGTCGGCCGGTCATCAGCTGCAAAAAGCGCGACACCAGCCACAACAGGGCAATGACGATGATGTTGATAAACGCCGTGATGGCAAAGGCCGTGGCCAGCCATTGCAGCACAAACTGGCCGCTGACCGACACTTGTTCAAGCAGTGCCGCGCCGCCGAGGTAGGCCGCCGCGGCCAGAATCACGACCAGACCGCCCACCACCGGCGGCCAGGCTTTGGTGTCCGATGGCGACGGCATCATGCTGTTGGCAATCGCAAATACCAGATAGAACCACGGCAGCGAATCCGGCGCCTGCACCGTGGCGATAAGCTGGCGAATGAACACCACGGCATTGCCGGCTGCAATCGCATTGACCAGCGAACCGGCATTGAACACGTTCATGCCAATCAGCAACAGCGCTACGGTGCCAAACAACAGGGGGGCTGCGCCGATCAGGCTGGCGCGCAGGGGGTCGGTGCGCAAAATCTCGACGAAGCCGAGCCGGATGCCATAGGTCTGTCGCTTGGGGATGAGCGAGAAGCCGCGCACTTTGACGCCGAGCAACACCGCCATGAAGGCGTGGCTCAGCTCGTGCAGAGCCACACC
>JBBQST010000275.1:0-6622 GCA_038213625.1 Thermoflexales bacterium | reverse complement strand
CTCGCCCATGTGGCCGTTGGTCGAGGCCATGTTGACCACGGCTCCGCCCTTGCCCTGCTGTACCATCACCCGCGCCACGCGCTGGCCGAGCATGAACATGCTGGTCAGGTTGATGGCGATGGTTTTGTCCCAGGCCTCCTGGGTGTGCTCCAGAAATGGCTGCATCACGGCGATGCCGGCGTTGTTGATGAGGATATTAATTTCGCCAAACACGTCGATGGCTTTGGCCGTCAACGCATCGCAGAAGGTGGCCTGGCTGATGTCGCCGGCCAGCCAGTGGGTTTCGCCGTGCGCGCTCAGTTCGCGGGCCGTGGTCTCGATGCGGTCCGGCACAATATCGCAGATGAGCACGCGCGCGCCCTCGGCCAGAAACTTGGTCGCAATCGCCCGGCCAATGCCACGCCCAGCGCCGGTGATGATGGCGGTCTTATTTTCAAGTCGCAACATGGGTCAGTACTCTGAGTGATTAGTTGTTAGTTGTTAGTTGTTAGTTGTTAGTTGTTAGTGGCTGAATTGAACTCATTTTATCCGTGCTTGTGATGGGCGATAAGCTCTCTCTGATCAGGAAACAAAAAAAGGGCCTGAACAAGTCAGGCCCTACTATCAATGCAGGACAGGAGACGAAACCTGCATTGGTGGTGGTGTTTATATTAAGCCTCAGGCTTAAGCGGCAGTGAGGCTATGCTGATATGTGGGTAAGCAAACTTCGAAGGTGGTGCCCTGGCCCAACTGGCTGCGCACGCTCATTTTGCCGCCGTGTTTGTGCACGATGGAGAGCGCAATGGACAGGCCCAAACCGGCACCGCCGCCCTCGCGCGAGCGCGACTTATCCACCCGATAAAAGCGCTCGAACACGTGCGGCAGTTCGGCATCGGGGATGCCAATACCCGTATCAGTCACAGCCACAATGACCTGTTTGGGATCGCCGTCCGGCACACACGACAGGCTGACCTGGCCGCCGTCGGGGGTGTGCTTGATGGCGTTCTCGACCAGATTCAGGAACACTTGCTTCAAGCGATCCTGATCGCCTTTAATCAGTGCGTCTGTGGAAATGTTGGAGGTGATTTCGACGCGTTCGCCGGCCAGCACCCTGGCACTGCGCACCACATCCTGCAACAGCGGCGCCAGCTCCAGCACATGCATCTGCATCGGCAGCACGCCGGCATCGACCTGCGAGAGCAGCAAAATATTGCCGACCATCCGGGTCATGCGCTCGGTCTCGCGGGTCATGGCATCGAGCGATTCCATGTCGGCACAGCCCATGGCGCGCAACAGATCAACATTGCCGCGCAGCACCGTCAACGGCGTGCGCAACTCATGTGACACATCGGCCACCAAACGCTGTTGGGCATAGAACAGTTTGGAGAGCCGCTCCAGCATGTCGTTGAACGCCTGCGACAGACGGCCCACTTCATCGTTGGGTTGGGTTTCGATGGGCACACGCTGGTCCAGATTGTCGGTGCTGAGAATCTGGCGCGCGGTCTGGGTGATCTTGTCGACGGGGCGAAGGGCGCGGCCGGCCATGAACACGCCGCCCAACGCCGAGCACAACACACCAATACCGGTGCCCCACAGCAGGGCAGACAGAAGGCCGCGCTCGGCCAGTTGCACCTCTTCCAGCGATGAGGCAACCTGCAAATAAAAGAACACTTTGCGCGGCAGTTTCTCACCCACGATGGGCCGGGTCAGGACTTGCAGGGTCAAGCCATCGTGCATGGCGTTGCTGTAGTAATAGTTTTGCAGATCAGTCACAGGCTTTGCCGCCAGCCCCACAAAATCCACCGTGGGAAACGGCGTCTTGACCGACTTGTCCACATTGCTGGAGCGGCCCACCACGTTGCCCTTGGCATCCACCACCAGCACCACCACGTTCAGCTGGGGCGGCACCACAACCTGGCCGCTAAACGTCGTCAGCAGGTAATTCACCAGCGTATCCGAGGCGCGCACCAGATTTTCCTCGACCTGCCGGCGCATGATGTACGACACGACGCCGTAGACGCTGATGCTAAAAATCAGCAGAATCAGGGCCAGCAAAGCCGTGTAAAAAATCGTCAGCCGCGTTCGAATCGACATCGCCCCGTCATTTTAGGGCGGCGCATAAGAAGGAGGTGAGAACGAACACTACGCCGCACAACCAGACTGCACTGCGCAACATCAGTTATTAAGCAGTTTGTAAGACATGGCCTCTAGAATCAGAATGGTATGTGAATCAATTTGAGCCATTTTTTGAGCCCGATTAAGGAGTAAGTGATGAAACGAATTTTTCAAGCCGCGATGTTGGCGGCCGTGCTGGCTCTGACCGCCTGCGGCAGCACCACCCCGGATTCCAGCCGTGCCCCAGCCGATGCGACAACGGCCGCGCCTGCAGCCGCAGTGGCCGTTGCACCAGTGGCAGCTGCACCCGTCGCAGATGCACCCGTCATTGAACCTGCTGCGCCGGCCGCCCCTGACCAAACCCAGGCCAAACCGCGATTTATCGACTTTTACGCCACGTGGTGAACGGTCTGCCAAGCCATGAAGCCGACCGTGAGCCGGCTCGAACAGGAATACGAGGGCAAGATTGATTTCACCGCCTACAACATCGACGAAACCAGCGACGACGTGTTTAAGAAATACAAGTTCATCGGCCGTCCCCAGTTTGTGGTTCTCAACCGCAATGGCGACATTGTGGCCTCGCACAACGGCATGGTGGACTACGAAACACTCAAGGCCGACCTGGAGACAGTGCTGGCTGCGCCGTAAACTGAAGACGCTGATCCCCCATGGCCAAGACCCGAATTTTGATCGTCGATGATGAGCCGAGTGTGCGCGAGGTGACCCAGCGCTATCTGGAGCGCGAGGGCTACACCGTGCACACAGCGGCCACAGGCAGCGACGGCTGGCAGATGATCGAGGCCAGTGCGAAGGCCGAGAAATATGATCTGATTGTGCTGGATGTGATGCTGCCGGGTCTGGACGGCCTCGAAATTCTGCGCCGCGTGCGCACCACCAGCGATCTGCCCATCATCATGCTCTCGGCTCGCACCGAGGAATATGACCGCGTGGCCGGCCTGGATCGCGGTGCCGACGACTATGTGCCCAAGCCCTTTAGCCCGCGTGAACTCATCTCGCGGGTGAAGGCGGTGTTGCGGCGCAGTCAACCGTTTACGCCCAATTCAGATCAGGCCCTGGAGATGGCCGGCCTGATCCTGAAGCCGGACACGCGCGAGGTGTGGGTGGATGGGGCCATGCGAGAGTTGACGGTCAAAGAGTTCGATTTGTTGTGGTTTCTCATGCGCCACCCTCGACAAGTGTTCAGCCGCGAGCAGCTTCTGGAACAGGTGTGGGGCTACGGCGAATATGCCGACCTCAGCACCGTCACCGTGCACATGCATCGCCTGCGCGAAAAGATCGAGCGCGATCCCGCCAGGCCGATGCGGCTCATGACGGTGTGGGGCGTGGGTTACAAGCTGGCTACTGACGAAGCTTAAAGATCTTCACCCCAAAGACACGAAGCGTTCACAAAGAGGCACACAGCAATTAAAAGTCTTTGAGCCTTTGCGTCTCTTCGTGTCTTTGGGGTGAAGATCCCCTGTCATGAAAAATTAAACAAAGATGCGTCGACAAATTCACTTCCTGCTGATTCTGGGGCTGGCGCTGATGCTGGGCGCGGGCATGGTGCTGGTCTGGCTGCGGCCGGCCATGCACGAGTGGCCGTTGTTCGGCGTGTTGCTGGCCACACCGGCGCTGCTGGCGGTGCTGGCTTCGGCTGTGGCGCGTCGGCCATCATGGTGGCGTCAGTTTGGCAGTGTCACGCGCGCGCTGGTGTTCACCTCGGCGTTGGGGGCCGGCATAATCTTTGTAACGCTGGTGGTGACGACGCATCTCATGTTCATCAGCCCGCACGATGCCGTTCTGGCCACGGTGATTGTGCTGTTTGCAGCCGGTGTCACGATGGCGTTTGGCTATCTGGTCGCCTCATCGCTGGGAGACGGCATCAGCGAGATTGCGCGCGCGGCCACGGCGGTGAAGGCGGGTGATCTGGCGGCACGCGCCGACGACACCGGCAAAGATGAAATTGCCCGGCTGGCGCTGGTGTTCAACGACATGACCGCAGAGTTGCAACGCATGCGCGAACAAGAGTCGCGTCTGGACCGCATGCGGCGCGACCTGATTGCCTGGGTCTCGCACGATTTGCGCACCCCGCTGACCAGCATTCGCGCGCACGTTGAGGCGCTGGCCGATGGCGTGGTGCAGGAGCCGGCTGAAGTGTCGCGCTATCTCAGCGCCATCAAAACCGACACGCAGGCCTTGAACAAGTTGATCAACGACCTATTCGAGCTGGCCACCATTGATGCGGGGGGTCTGAAATTAGAGCCACAGCCGTGCGACCTCAACGATCTGATCAGCGACACGATTGAGACCATGAGCGTGATCGCGCGCCGCAACGGCATTGAACTGACAGGCAAGGTCGATCCCAATGTCGGTATCGTCCATCTCAGCCCCCAACACATCCAGCGGGTGTTGAACAACCTGGTCAGCAACGCACTGGATCACACGGCGCAGGGCGAAGTCTCGGTGCACGCCTATCGGTTGCCGGGTGAGAGCGCAAAGGCCGCGCAGGCATCCTCGGTATGCATCGAAGTGAAGGACACCGGCGAAGGCATTGCGCCGCAGGATGTGCCGCATGTGTTCGAGCGGTTCTATCGCAGCGAGCCGGCGCGCGTTCGCAAAGGCGATTCACGCGGCATGGGTCTGGGACTGGCGATTGCACGCGCACTGGTCGAGGCGCACCATGGCTCCGTGAGTTTGGAGAGCCAGCTGGGCCGCGGCACCTCGATTCGGTTCGTGCTGCCGGACGTGGCTTAAAGCTTTCGGATTTTAGACAAGACATTATTGGGAATAACAAAACGCGTTGTCGTAGATGCTTATTCCCGATAACGTCTATTAATCCAACGACAACGTCGCCAGTCTGAGATAATCCGCCCGGCATGTCCGATTTCGTAATCCTCTTCGAGCGGCTGGCGCAACAGGCGCTCGCGCCACTGCTGATTGCTCTGGTCGCATCTGCGGCTGTAGTGTCGCTCTTTCGCAATTGGCGCATCACGCTTCCCGCGCTCATCGTCCAATACGTCGCCGTCGGCATCCTGCTGGCCCGTGTCATCCAACCCGGCATTGCGCTGGTGAAGCCGCTGGTCGGCATCATCGTGTGTGTCACCCTCAGCATCGCCGCCCAACGTGCCGACAACGAGCGTGCCGAACACGGCGAGCAAACCGCGTCGCAGCGCATTGAGGATGTGAACTGGCGCAGTGTGCCGGCCCAACTCCTGCTGCGCGCGGTGGCCGTGCTGCTGGTGCTGGTGGTGGCCTTCGGTGCCACGGTGCGCTTCCCCTTGCCTGGCAGCGCGCGTGAGCTGGCCCTGGGTGCCTATATTCTGGTGGTGTGCGGCCTGTTCATCGCCGCCACTGCGCCCGAAGGTCTAAATATCGGCACGGGCATTCTGATGATGTTGTCGGGTTTTGAGTTGGGCTATATGCCGCTCGAACCCAGCATCAGCGTCAGTGTGCTCATCGGTCTGACGACGCTGGTGGTGGCCGTGGCGATTGCCTACTTCACCCTGGCCGATGCCGATGCTTTGCGCGACACGTTTCAAATTGCCCCGGCCTACGCGCTGGATCAAGGTGATCTGGATGAAGAGGATTAGCCGGCTTCTATGATTCCCGCTGCATTGCTGGTCGTGCTCATCCCGTTGGTCGCGGCCATTCCCGCCGTCGTTTTGCGTCGCTGGCGCAGTGTGGAGTTGGGCAGCGCGCTCATCGGCTGCGGCCTCGTCATTGCTCTGCTGGTGCGAGACCCTGGCGCGTCGCTGCAAGTATTTGGCCTGGGCATTGATGTGGACGCACCCCTGAACGTGCTGGGCCGGGTGCTGCAAGTGCGCAGCTCCGAGCGCTATCCCCTGCTGTTGTTGTTCGTCTGCGCGGCCCTGCTGTTTGCCTGCTCGTGGAGCGCGTCACAAGGGTGGACGTATGTGCCGGTGGGGTTGGGCATGTTGAGCCTGCTCAGCACCGGCCTCATGATTCGCCCCTTCGTCTTTGCCGCTCTGGCCTTTGTGGCCGCATCTGCATTTGGCGCGCTGATGATCCAGGCCGAGCGCTCCGGCCCGCGCAGCACCATGGGCGCGGCGCGCTACCTCATCCTCTACACCCTGGCATTGCCCATGTTTTTAGGCGCGGGCTACGCCATCGAACAAGCCACCGGCATCACCGAATTGCAGGCGCGGCTGGACGCGCTGGCGCCGGCCATCACCCTGCTCATTATTGGCTTTGGTCTCTTGCTGGGTGCATTGCCTTTGTTCACTTGGGTCAACGGCGTGGCCAAGGATGCGCCGCCGCTGGCCATGGCCTTTATCGCCACCGTCGGCAATGGCGCGGCCATGTTTTTGCTGCTGGAGTTTCAACAGGAATTCACCTGGTTTACCCAGAGCGTCGAGATTCGCTCGGCCCTGCAAACCGGGGCGCTGGTCATGCTGGCGTTGGCCGCGCTGATCGGCTGGGCGCAACAATCGTTTTCGCGGGTGGTGGCGTGTGCGCTGTTTGTCGAGATCGGCAGCACATTGCTGGCGCTGAGCACGGGTGCGCCATT
>JBBQST010000274.1:0-6632 GCA_038213625.1 Thermoflexales bacterium | reverse complement strand
CTGGGCGAACCAGACCGGCGTGCTTACGGGTGCGCCGGATTTGCGATAGGTGGTCAGTGCCATATAGGCATGGCCGTGGAGATGGGGGAAGGCATTGGCAGACATAGGTGCTGGCATGGTAATCCACACCCGGCAGGGCGGAGGTTCGAGCACATGCACGTTTAAGGTGTCGCGTGCACGATCTGATGGCTGCTGTAACGGCAAGTCAGGTTTTTACCCCGACCATGAGCGCAAGAATTCGATGGCTCGGCCAGCCCTCGCGGCTTATCATCGTGGGTATGGAGCACACATTAACCCTCAGCGAAGACCAGATGTGGCGCGCATTTGAGGACAAGGACGCGGCCTATGACAACCAGTTTTTTGTGGCCGTCAGAACCACGCGTATCTATTGCCGGCCCAGTTGCCCGGCCCGGCCGTTGCGCAAGAATGTGGTGTTCTTCACGACGTGGCAGGCAGCCGAAGACGCCGGCTTTCGTGCCTGCAAGCGCTGCCATCCCAAACAGACCTTCGACAACGCCACGACACTGGCCCAACGCGCGGCCGAACTCATCCAGGCCGATGGCACGGCCCGGCTCGACCAGTTAAGTGCGGCGCTGCACATCAGCCCGTTTCATTTGCAGCGCACCTTTAAGAAGGTCATGGGGGTGTCGCCGTTGCAATATGCCCGCGCCCAGCGCATTCAACAGGTGAAGCAGGAACTGAAGACCGGCACCCGCGTGACCGATGCCGTTTACAACGCCGGATTCAATTCCAGCAGTCGACTCTATGCACAGACCACCGACTGGGCCGCTGGCATTGGCATGACGCCAGGCGCGTATCAAAAAGGAGGACAGGGGATGAATATCGATTACACCCTTACCGAGTGCGCGCTGGGGCGAATGCTGATTGCGGGCACGCCGCGCGGCCTGTGTGCGCTGTATCTGGGTGATGATGACGCGACGCTGGAACGTGAGTTGGCCCAGGAATATCCGGCCGCCCGCATCCAACGCCACCCTCGGCACGACCATACGGCGCTGCATCAGTGGGCCGAAGCAGTGACGCATTATTTGAATCAGGAACAGCCGCATGTGGCGCTGGCGCAATTGCCGTTGGATGTGCAAGGCACGGCGTTTCAGGCCCGCGTGTGGCAGGCCTTGCGCAATATCCCCGAGGGCGAAACGCGCAGCTATAGCGAGCTGGCCCACAGTATCGGCCAGCCCACAGCGGTGCGAGCCGTGGCCAATGCGTGCGGGGCCAATCACGTGGCCGTGGTCATCCCCTGCCACCGAGCCGTGCGGCAGGGCAAAGGCAATGGCGTGGGCGGCTATCGTTGGGGCACGGTGCGCAAGGCAAAGCTGCTGGCTCAGGAGAATGCCGTGGCACCGGCGCAAGATGCGGCGCAGGAAGCGATTCAGGAAGCCCTGCTGTGATGTTGACCGAAGCGACGCTGATCGATGCCGTGGGGGCGCTGTGTCTGCGCGATGCGGATTTGGCGGCGGTGGTGGCACGGCATGGCCTGCCGCCTTTGTGGGCGCGCAAGCCTGGCTTTGCCACACTCGTTCATATCATTCTGGAGCAACAGGTGTCGCTGGCCTCGGCCAAAGCCGCGTTCGACAAGCTCGCCGCCACACTGGGTACCATCTCGCCGCGCAACGTTCTCGCTCTGGATGATGCACAACTCAAGGGCATTGGCTTTAGCTGGCAAAAGATGGCATATGTGCGCCATCTCGCCCAGGCCATTGTGGAGCGCAGATTCAGCCTCAACAAACTGGCGGTGATGAGTGACGAGGATGCGCGGGCGGCGTTGATTCAGCTCAAGGGCATTGGCAACTGGACCGCCGACATTTACCTGCTGATGGTGTTGCGCCGGCCAGACGTGTGGCCGGTGGGAGATTTGGCGTTGCAGATGGCCGCACAACGCATTAAACAACTTCAGGCTCGCCCTACACCGCTGCAATTAGAGGCCCTGGGCGAGTTGTGGCGGCCCTATCGCGCCGTGGCCGCGCGGGTGCTGTGGCACTTTTATTTGAGTGAGCGCGCAGCAAAAGAGGTCTGACTTCTTCCTGGAAGCCAGACATCTCGCTCTGAGACGCTACACCACGTCCACGATGCCTTCCGGCTTATACAGCGTCAGCTTGCGTGGCTCAAACGGCCGCACGGTATCGCGCACCAGATTGGCCTGTTCGAGTTCTGGCGCATACACCATCAAAAACTGATTGCCCTCTTCCGCGCGTTCGACCAGGTCGCGCAAATACTGAGCTTCCTGACCAAACTCGGCCAGCGTGCTTTGCAGCTTTTGCAGCAAGCCCTGATTTTTTTGATGCTGTTCGTAACGCGTGATAATTTCTGCGCCGGTGAACGGCACAACGTCCTGGGTTTGCCAGCCCGCGGCCACCAACGCCTTCATCGCCCCCGCCACATCACAGCTGTCGGGGAAGACGATGACGACGTAGCCTTCGGGATAGAACACCGCCCATTCTTCCTCCTGCCGCAACCGCCCAAATTTTCGTTCTATTTTGTTCTGCATAAACACCTCATTTCCAGCCCACTGTGTGAGCCTGGGCTTCACAGTACGCCGGTATCTCAAATGATGTTAGCAGCGCAATGAAGCCGAAGGTGGGAATTTGATCCGGGGAATTGCGTCCTACAAACTCAGGTAGAAATGGGTGTCGGCGCTGGCATCGGCATATTGTTTGGGCGTGACGCCGACGATGCGCTTGAAATGCTTGTTCAGATGGCTTTGATCGACAAACCCCACATCCTGCGCCACCTGAATGATGGGGTTGCCGACGGCCAGCAACTGCTTGGCCCGCAACACGCGCATCTGGGTTAAATAGGCGTGCGGCGGCAATCCCACCACATCGCGAAAGACACGCAAAAAGTGGAATGGGCTGAGGTGGGCCTGCCCGGCCAATTGTTCCAGCGTGATGGGTTGGCTATAGTTAAATTCCAGGTAGTCGCGCGCGCGCTGGATGGCGCGGCGATCCTTGGGCATGCCTGTGGCTGGCCGCACCGCACCGTGCCGCTGCACCAACTGGCCCATGGCCCACAAAAACCGTGACTCACGCTCGAGCGGCGAAATGGAGTGTTCCAGGGTTTGGTGCAACTGCAACAACAGGCCGGCCACGGGCTCATCCTGAACCACCGGGGTGGGGAAGTAGGGCACGGGTTGTGGCTTGTCGGCCACCAGCGTGGCTGCGCGTTGCATGACGGCAATGCTGGGGTAGAACACACAATACTTCCAGCCACGCCCATCGCCGGCCTGGCCCGTGTGCACCTCGCCGGGGTTGACCAGCGCCAGCGTCCCCGCCAGAGCCGCGTGGTTTTGCCGGCCCAGTTGGAATGTCTCGATGCCGTAGGTGATGACGGCGATGGCAAAGGTCGGGTGCGTGTGCGGGGAGAAGCGATGCCGAATATAGCGCGCGCGCAGCAATTCCAGGCTGTCGAATTCTTCAGCCTTCCAAAACTTCGCAGTTTCGTTTGCCTCATGGTCCAACACGCTGGCCGCTAACGCACTATCGCCCAGCGCACGCTCGTGGCTGATCGGGGTTGGAGTGGCCGACGCGGGCATACGTCTCATGGCTTCATCATATTAAACCAACCCATACCCTCAGCGTCTTGGACGATCTTGCGCTAAGATTTTCGGAAGCTTTGCAACGAAGACGCGAAGCAATTTTAAAAAATCTTTGTGAGCTTTGTGTCTGCATCTTGTGGTGAAAATCTTTCCATTCGTTCAAGACTCGCTTTCGTTTTAACTCTCGTATCTTTGTCATGCCAAATCCAGAGTTCGATTACATCATCACCGGCGCGGGTGCCAGCGGCCTGAGTCTGGCCTATCACCTGAATCGGGCCGGTCTAACCGACAAGCGCATTCTGTTGGTGGACAAGGGGCCGAAGACGGCCAATGATCGCACGTGGTGTTTTTGGGAGGCCGGCGACAACATGTTCGAATCGGCTATTTATCGCCGATGGCAGTGCCTGAAATTTCGTAGCGATCACATCGACACCGTGCTGGATATTGCACCCTATGTCTACAAGATGCTGCGCGGCCAGGACTTCTACGCGTTCATGAATGCGTGGCTGGCGCAGCAGCCGAACATCACGCGGCAGTATGGCGAGGTGCGGGCCGTGGAGGAAAGTGATTCCGGGGCGCGAGCCCATATCGACGGCCAGTGGCACACGGCAGCGTGGGTGTTCAACAGCATTCCCTTTCACAAGCCGGCGCAGGCCCGCCAGCATCAATCGCTGTTGCAACATTTTCGTGGGTGGGTGATTGAGGCACCGACAGCGCAGTTTGACCCACAGACCGCCACAATCATGGATTTTCGTGTGCCGCAGATGCACGGCGAGGCGCGTTTTGTGTATGTGTTGCCGTTGGATGCGCGGCGTGCTTTGGTGGAGTTCACCGTATTTGGCCCGGCGTTGCTGGCCGACCATGAATATCACACCGCCTTGCAGACCTATCTGGCACAGATGATGCAGCTCGATGAGTACCGCATTGTTGAGGAAGAAAATGGCGTGATCCCCATGACCGACGCGCCATATCCGTCTCGCCTTAGCAGCCACATCATTAATATGGGCACGGCGGGGGGCCGCACCAAACCCAGCACCGGCTACACCTTCTTGCGCATCCAGGCCCAGGCCCAACAGATTGCCCACAGCCTCATAAAAACTGACACGCCAGTATTCCACGAGTCCTCGCGGCGGTTCAAGCTGTATGACAGCATTCTGTTGAATGTGCTGGCAGAGGAGCGGCGTGTGCTGGATGGGAGCCGGGTGGGTGGCGGCAAGCGCGCGTTTGAGGAGCTGTATCAGCGCAATCCGGCCTGGCTCATCTTCAAGTTTCTGGACGAGGAAACGACGCTGCCCGAAGAATTACGCGTCATGGCCAGCACGCATCTGCCCACCTTCAGCCGCGCAGCCCTGGATGTAGTCACTCGAAGATTTTTTTAGACAGAATGGGTCAGGCTTGGATCGCGGACATGAGCGCGGACACAATGGCCGGCCACTTCTGCCACCAGCGCTCGAAATTGCGGGTGCCCAGCATGGCGAAGGAGATGCCGCTGGCAGGATCGAACCAGGTCTGGCATCCGCTGGCGCCGGCGTGCCCAAAGGTCTGGGGCGAGACATCGGCCGAGGTCCAGTGCGGATGCTTGTTGCCGCGTAGCTCGATGCCCAGCCCCCACGGACACGGCGTCCACATCAATGGCGCGAAGAAGCCGCCGCTCAATTCGCCGGTCTGGTTGCGGGTCGCCTCGGCCAGGAGCGATTGGGGTAGAAAGCCGGGAACCTGGCCCGCAAATGCACCGACCAGTCCCAGCGCACCGGCCGCTGTAGTGACCAACCCACTCCACGGCAGGGCCAGCGAGCGCCAGAAGGCGGTGTTATAAGGTTCCAGATCGGTGCCGGCGTGCCTGCCAAAATCACCCTTGATCTTGGCCGTGCGGCGCGGCGGTTCCACGCCCAAATAGGCGTCCAACTGGAGCGGTTCCAGCACCAGCGCTTTTAGGGCAAGTTGGAATGAGGTGCCAGTGACGCGCTCAATCAGGGCCGCCAGCACACCAGGGCCAATGTTGCTGTAGCGCACCTGTTTCTGCGGCGGCGTCGTGAGGGGTGTGGCCAGACAGGCGTGAGCGAGCCTGGGCCAATCCAGCCCGGCATCATACGGCACCATGTGCTCGCTGACATCGAGCGTGAGGCCGCTGGTGTGGCACAGCAGCATGCGTAGTGTCACGCCATCAGCCGCAATCGTGGCCTCAGGCGCAAAGCGGCCCACCGGCTCATCGAGCGCCCATTCCTCAGCGGCCACCAAACGCAACACGGCCAGTGCCGTGGCCAGTTTGGTGACCGATGCGACGGGAAAGAGGCTGTCCGAGGCGAGAGCGATCCCATCGGCATCCGTGCCCACTGCCAGATAGGCCGGCGGCCCAAAGTCTCGTGACACGGCCAGCACGGCCCCCGACACCCCTCGGGCGTGAAGGATGTCCTCGACCACCGGCCGTACGCGATCTTGCCACGCCATCGTCGCTAGGATTTGTGCTTGGCCTTCTTGTCCGCAGCGGGTTTGGCCTCGGTCTTGCCTTCGCTCTTCTTGGCAGCGCTGTCGGGTTTGGTCTCTGTGGT
This sequence comes from Thermoflexales bacterium, assembly GCA_038213625.1. Lineage (GTDB taxonomy): Bacteria > Chloroflexota > Anaerolineae > J036 > Brachytrichaceae > JANMVQ01. The sequence goes on along the minus strand of JBBQST010000274.1, from coordinate 530 downwards.
GGCTGTCTCCGCGGGTTTGGCCGCAGTTTCGGTGCCGCCTTCGGCTTTCGCATCGGGCTTGGCCGCAGCATCGGCTGCCGCTTCTGGCTTGGCATCCGTCGCGGCTTCAACCTTGGCCTCTTCACCCTCGGGCTTGGGGGTGGTTTTGCCATTGCTGCCGTTCTTGCTGTCGTTGACGTAAAAGCCGGTGCCTTTGAAGGAAACGGCAACCAGACCAACGACACGGTGGATACTTCGTTTGCCACAGGTCGGACATCTCTTGAGTGGCTTGTCTGTGAACTTTTGTTGGGCTTCAAATTGTTCGCCACAATCGGGGCACGCGTATTGATACCTGGGCATGTTGCGAGAGATTATATCGAGGGCCGTTAGATGTGAATTAGTGTGGTCACGAGGGGTGCATTCTCAAAAAGTGGCAATCTTCATTTCCAGCCTTGTTTTGTGCTGGATTTCCGTAGGGGCGAGTCTGAGACCCGCCCCATAGGCACGAAAATAAGGATCACGAATGCGAAAATCCACCAAAACGCCAGGAT
>JBBQST010000273.1:0-6635 GCA_038213625.1 Thermoflexales bacterium | reverse complement strand
TCGCAAGCCGGAGTGGCGAAATGGCAGACGCGCCACGTTCAGGGCGTGGTGAGCTTACGCTCATCAGGGTTCAAGTCCCTGCTTCGGCATACGAATAAAAGCGAACGAAATCTCACCAGATTCGTTCGCTTTTGTCTTAATACGACTTGGAGTATGCTTTGCAGGTCGCGCTCTGGCGCGTATCCATGACACAATCTGCTCAATCGCCTACCCAATCCGGCCCCTCGACGTATAACCGGGCGTTGCTCTGGTTCGCCGGCGTCGCCATCGCCATTTCGCTGCCGCTGCTCTTCAATCTGGTCGGCCGCATTCAGGGCGAACAGGCCATGCGCTCGGCTCGCGAGCAGATGGCGGCTCAGGTGAAAACCAATCAGCTGCAATATGAGCAACTGCAACAGGCGCTGGCTTACGCTCAGAGTGCGGCCTATACCGAGCATTGGGCGCGCCAACAAGCACACTGGGCCCGGCCCGGTGAAGTTGTGGTCATGATGCCGCGTAACGCGACAGAAGCGGCCCGGCCGTGGTGGGACGCGTTTGTAACTCGGTAGAATACAACCTATGTGGCAGGAGAAGCACCGGGCTTCCTGACCGCCAATCAATCAGGCACCTGGCCGCGCTGTCAACAGGGACAGGCTGGCTGGGTGCATTCGGAGGACGTGCAATGTTTGGTAGAGATCGTTCTGTGCCTAAGCAACAACCGGAGAGACAGACTGTATCCACGGGGACAAACGGCAGCACCGGCAGTATCGTCAACAACAACCCATCTCCCCAACCCGTCGGCACAGCACCCCTCACCAATTCCAAAATCGATACGGTCATTGGCGCGGGTTGCCGCATGAATGGGATTTTGCAGAGCGAAGGCGGCGTGCGCATCGATGGCGTGTTCGACGGCACCGTGCAGATTCAGGGCAATCTCGTCGTCGGTGAAATGGCCACGATTGTGGCCGATATTCAGGCCTACAACATCACGGTCTCGGGCACCGTCAAAGGCAACATTACGGCCAACAAGATCGAGATCATGGAGACGGGCAAGGTCTGGGGCGATCTCAACGTCAACTCGCTGTTGCTCAATGAAGGCGCGTTCCTGCGCGGCAACACCAACATGAATGGCGACATGGAACCACCCGTCATCGAGTCGCCCAAAGTGGTCATGCCCCGGCTGGTTGCGCCGCCCGAGGATGACGACAACCTATAGGAATAGCGGCTGGCCACTGGCTGCTAGCAGCTAACCGCCAGCAGCCACGGCATCCTCAAATTATGGCCCTCTCCGAATCCGACGTCGAACGCATTGCGCATCTTGCCCGGCTGGAATTGACGGCCGACGAGAAGATTCGCTATGCCCAACAGCTCTCGGCTATTTTGGACTACGCGGCCCAGCTCTCGCAAATCAACGTAGACGGCATCGCTCCCACCGCCAGTGTGCTGTCCGTCCGTAGCGTCATGCGCGAGGGCGATCTCGTGTCCGGCGAATTGCCGCGCAAAGACGCCCTGGCCAATGCCCCCAAAACGGACGGCGCCAGCTTTGAAGTGCAGGGCACTTTTGCCGATGCAGATTGAATTTTTGGCAGAGACGGGAGACGGATGACGTGGGACGGTCTGAACCTTGCCGTCCCTCGTCTTCCGTCTCCCATCTCTGCTCTCCCCACCATGTCATTGACCTCCCTCACCGTCCACGGCGCGCGCGAGATGTTGCGCAACAAAGAGATCAGCGCTGTGGAATTGACCCGCGCCTTCTTCGAGCGGATTCACGCGTTGAACCCGCGTTTGAATATTTATTTGACCTTGAATGAGGTTGAGGCGCTGGCCCAGGCGGCCGCAGCCGATGTGCGCATTGCCGCCGGCGAAGACACCCCGGTGTTGGGCGTGCCGATCGCGATCAAGGATGTGCTCAGCACGATTGGGTTGCGCACCACCGCCGGCTCCAAAATCCTGGAGCACTATGTGCCCACCTGGGATGCCACTTCCATCGCCCGTTTACGCACGGCCGGTGCGGTGTTTCTGGGCAAGGTGAATTGCGATGAGTTTGCGATGGGCTCGTCGACCGAGAACAGCGCCTATGGGCCCACCCGAAATCCCTGGGACGAGACCCGTGTGCCCGGCGGCTCATCGGGTGGCAGCGCCGCAGCCGTGGCGGCCGATCTGTGTTGCGCCGCCATCGGCACCGACACCGGCGGCAGCGTGCGCCAGCCCGCAGCCATGTGCGGCATCACCGGCTTGAAGAACAGCTACGGCCGCGTGTCGCGCTATGGCCTCATCGCCTTTGGCTCGTCGCTGGACAGCGTGGGCCCATTGACCAAGGACGCGCGCGATGCGGCGCTGTTGCTCAGTGTCATGGCCGGAAACGATCCACTCGATTCCACGTCAGTCCATGTGCCGGTGGCATCGCCCGAGGTGGCGCTGCACAAGAATCTCAACGGCCTGCGCATTGGCGTGCCGCGTGAATATTTTATTGACGGGATGCAGCCCGAAGTGGTTGCAGCCGTGCGCGCGGCCATCGACCAACTGGTGAGCCTGGGCGCAACGGTTCGCGAGATCAGCCTGCCCAACACCTCGTTGGGGCTGCCGGTGTATTACCTGATCGCGCCGGCTGAAGTTTCGGCCAACCTATCGCGGTTCGATGGCGTGCGCTATGGACTGCGCGTGCAGGGCACGGATTTGATCGACACGTATAAGAAGACACGCGGCGCCGGCTTTGGGCCGGAAGTGAAGCGGCGCATCATGCTGGGCACCTATGCGCTCAGCGCCGGCTATTACGACGCCTATTACATTCGCGCCCAAAAGGTTCGCACGCTGATCAAGCAGGATTTCGAGGCCGCGCTGCAAGAGGTGGATGTGATTGCCGCACCGGTGACGCCGACCACGGCCTTCAAGATCGGTGAGAACGTGAATGATCCGATCAAGATGTACCTGGAAGATGTGTTCACGCTGCCGTTGAGCTTGTCGGGCTTTTGCGGCCTCAGCGTGCCGTGCGGCTTCGATCAGCAGGGGTTGCCGATTGGCTTGCAGCTGATGGGGCCGGCGTTTGGCGAGGCTACAATTCTGAGCGTGGCTCACGCCTATCAGCAAACAACCGACTGGCATATGCAAAAACCGGATCTGGCAGTTGGCAGTTAGCTGCTAGCCGCCAGCTGCCAACTGCCAGCAACCAGCAACCAGCAACCAGCCACTAACAACTAACAACTCTTCTTCATCATGAACGTCATTATTTTGCTCGCCGGCTACGGCACTCGTCTTCGCCCTCACACTTACACCAAACCCAAGCCACTCATCACCGTGGCCGGCAAAGCCGTGCTCGGCCACATCCTCGACAGCATGGCTCAGACCCAGATCGACAAGATCGCGTTTGTGGTCGGCTATCTGGGCGACCAGTTCGAGCCGTATGTGAAGGCACGCTATCCCCACATCAAGGCCACGTACATCGAACAGAAGGAAGCCAACGGGCAGGCACCGGCCGTGCTGCTGGCCAAAGACGCGGTGAGCGGGCCGACCTGCATTATCTTTGGCGACACCTTGACTGGCGCAGACTTGAGCAAGCTCGACGAAGACACCAGCGCCGATGGCGTCATCTTTGTGCGCGAGGTGGACGATCCGCGCCGCTTCGGTGTGGTGCAACTGGACGACAACGGCTTTATTAAACGGCTATTCGAGAAGCCCAGCACGATGGAGAACCGGCTGGCCGTGATCGGCGTGTATTACGTGAAGGACGCCGCGCTGCTCATGTCGTGCTGCCAGGAGTTGATGGACCGCGACATCAAAACCAAGGGCGAGTATTACCTGGCCGATGCGTTGAACCTGATGATTGAGCGCGGCGCGAAGTTGCGCACCGAGCGCGTGGATGTGTGGCTGGACTGCGGCAAGCCCGATGCCGTGCTGGACACCAATCGCTACCTGCTGGCGCATGGCATGGACAACAGCCAGGAGTGGACCAACGGCAACTCCGTGATCGTGCCGCCGGTGAATATCCATCCCACGGCTAAAATTGTGAACAGCATCATCGGCCCCAACGCCAGCATCGGCGAGAATTGCCACATCGCCAGCAGTATCATTCGCGAGAGCATTGTGGACAGTGGCGCGCATGTGGTCGATCATGTGATGTCGAACTCACTGATTGGCCGTGATGCTATATTAATGGGCCGGCCGCGAAAGTTTAACGTCGGCGACAGCAGCGTTGTTGGTTTTGATGAAGAGTAGATTGGGTTTGATCTTTTTCTCCGCTCGTCCAGCGGCGGCGACGCACCAGTGGGTTGCGCCGCTCGCTCCGCTTGCCTCAGCCGCCGCTGCCTTCGCACCAGGCGCAATAGCTACGATGCCCGGTGCCGCATTGTTTTGCCAGTAGGTGCCGGGCTTATTTCCTCACACACGCATTGCGTGCCGCAGCCGCCCCTTTTGTCTTTTAGCCTATTCAATCTAGTACGCTGTCGAAGCGAAAACCGTAAGCCGTCATTCCTGCGCAGGCGGGAATCTAGGCGTAACCACATTGCAACAGTAGATCACGGTCTGGATTCTGCCCCGCTGCGGGGACGCCTGCGCGGGAATGACGTGGTGATGTGACGACTTCCTTTTGACACTGCGTTAATACTATTTTGTCCACATATTTATCATGCGTAACTTTATTTCCAAACGTGTCGATTCTGTGCCGCCGTCGGGCATCCGCAAGTTTTTTGACATCGCGGCGACGATGAAAAACGTCATCTCGCTCGGCATTGGCGAGCCGGATTTTGTGACGCCGGGGCCGATGCTGCAGGAGGGCATTGCCTCGTTGCAGCGCGGCGAGACCGGCTACACCAGCAACAGCGGCACTATCGAGCTGCGCGAGGCCATCAGCACGCACCTGAGCCACACTTACAACGTCTCGTATGACCCAGTCAACGAAATTCTGATCACCGTCGGCGTCAGCGAAGCCATGTATCTATCGCTTACGGCATTGCTCGATCCGGGCGATGAAGTCATTGTGCCGCAGCCGTGCTTCGTGGCGTATGGACCCGAGGTGGTGTTCGCCGGCGGCACCCCCGTCACCATCCCCTGCAAGGTCGAGAACGAGTTTCAAGTGACTGGAGCCGAGATCGAAGCGCGCATTACGCCCAAAACCAAGGCCATTCTGATCGGCTACCCCAACAACCCCACCGGGGCCGTGCTTACCCGCGAGCGCATGTTGGAGATCGCGGCGATTGCGGAGAAGTATGACCTGCTGGTCATCAGCGACGAGATCTACGACCGGCTGGTCTACGGCATCGAGCATGTGTGCTTCTCGTCGCTGCCGGGCATGAAGGAACGCACGATCTTGTTGGGCGGCTTCAGCAAGGATTACGCGATGACGGGCTGGCGGATTGGCTACATCTGTGCGCCGTCAGAAATCTTGGCCGGCGCGCGCAAGGTGCACCAATACACCATCATGTCCGCGCCGACCATGGGCCAGGCGGCGGCTGTGTATGCGCTCAAGCACGGCGAGCCGTTTGTGCAGGAGATGGTGGCCGAGTATGACCGCCGGCGCAAGCTCATCGTCAAAGGCTTCAACGAGCTGGGGCTGGATTGCTTCGAGCCACGCGGTGCCTTCTACGCCTTCCCATCCATTGCCAAGACCGGCATGAGCGACGTGGACTTTTGCGACCGGCTACTGGCCGAGCAGGAAGTGGCCGTGATCCCGGGTTCGGCTTTCGGTGTGGGTGGCGACGGCTTCGTGCGCGCCGCCTACGCGCAGAGCTACGAGAAGATCGAGCAGGCGCTGGAGCGGATGCAGCGGTTTATGCACAAGTACGGCTGAGGGAAGTAGACAATAGTCAGTAGTCAGATTGGCTCGATCGAACATCGGCTTGATCTGGCTACTGGCTACTGGCTACTGACTACTGTCTACTCGCTACTTCCCTCACCTATGTTCTAATTTGACCTATGGCAATTCAAAGTCCCTCTCCCGAGCAGGTGCGTGCTGAAGTGCTAGAGAGCCTGTTGGCCATTGAGCGAGCCCGCACTGAGCAGTTGCTCGTCCTGTTGGGCGAAATCAAAGGGCTTGCCCACGACGAGCGAATCTCGCGATTGATTGCCGAGGTCGTTGAAGCACCGGCCGCCATTGCAGCAAATGAGGCAAAGTGGAATTCACAATTCACCAGCACCTCAGACGACCAGTTTGCTGAGATGGCGAGCCGTGTTCGCGCCCAAATCAAAGCGGGAAAGACTCGCCCGATGTTCACCGAAACCAACGATCTCAACAAGCCATGAATTCGGCGACCACTCCAGAGTTTTGGGATTGCTACAACGCACTGTCCGCAGATGTGCAAAGGCGTGCCGATAAAGCCTATGCTTTGTGGCGTGATAACCCTTCACACCCTGGCTTGATGTTCAAACGTGTAAGCCGAACAGAGCCGATTTACTCGGCGCGAATCAGCCTGGCCTATCGTGCGTTGGCTTTAGTGGAGGCCAATCTCACTACGTGGTTTTGGATTGGACAGCACGATGAATATGACCGGCTGGTGGCGCAGCTTTAGGCATAAATAAAAAAGCCAGCAGTCAGATCGGCTCGATTGATCACCCATCTGACTACTGGCTACTGACGACTTGCTACGCCCCTCCCCCTACGCCGGCAACAGATCCGTCAACTTCTCGCGCGGGAAGGTCGGATATTCTTTGAGCAGGTAGCACAT
>JBBQST010000272.1:0-6641 GCA_038213625.1 Thermoflexales bacterium | reverse complement strand
GCCGCACCAGCGCCCCTTACCTTGTCAAAATATCGGGGGCAGTGTATTCCAGGGAAGGAGAAAGCGACAACCAAATGGCTCGAAATTACGAACTTACATTTATTGCCCGGCCGGAGATGGACCCTGCCGGTTTGACTGCGCTGATTGAGCGCGTGAAGGGCTTCATTACTGCCGAGGGCGGCACCGTGGTCAAGGCGGATCAGTGGGGCGTCCGGCGCCTGTCGTACCCCATTAACAAGATTCGCGACGGCCAGTATGTCTACCTGTTTGTGCAACTGGAAGCCCAATCTGTGCAAAAAGTGGAATCGCGTTTGAAGCTGGTGGAGAGCGTGATTCGCTATCTACTGGTCAAATCCGAAGACACCAATATCACCAAGGCCGAGCCTGTTGCAGAAACGGTTGAACCGGCGGTTGAGCCGGTTGTTGAGCCGGCCGCCGAAGCTGTGGCCGAGCCTGTTGCCGCTGTCGCCGAAGAGACGACCAGCACGCCACAGGCGATTGCGCCGGACGCGGGTGCAGCCGAGAGCAGCCCGTCGCAGGAACAAGCCCAGCCCACACCCGTCGTTGAATAGAGTCTGATGCGGCCTGAATAATCTCGTGTTTTTTGACGCCGGTGAATGGCTCTGGCTGTCACCGGCGATCACCTTATTCAGGCCTGTGGTCCATGTTTGCCTTGTAGACCTGGCATTGCCCAATACAGTGCCCGGCCTCCAGAAACCTTCTCGAAGACAAGCGAGGTTTGCAGTATGCGAGGATTAAACAAGGTCATGATCATCGGCCAGTTGTGCCGTGATCCTGAGATGCGCTATACCCCTAGCGGCAAGGCCGTGACCTCATTTGCAGTGGAGACCCGCCGGGATTGGACCGGGCCGGATGGCGAGCACCACGAAGAGAGTGAATGGTTCAATGTGGTGACCTGGGGCAGCCTGGCCGAAATCTGCAAACAGCATCTGGTGCGCGGACAGCAGGTGTATATCGAGGGCCGTCTTCAAACCCGCGGCTGGGAAGACAGCGAAGGCAAACGCCATTACCGAACTGAAATTGTGGCCAACGAAATGGTCATGCTGGGCGAGCGGCGCTTGCACCATGAAACTCATAGCTATTCGCACACCCCTGATGAGATCCATCAATCTCATGAACCACAAGACCCTCACAAACCTCATCAGGGCGGCTATTCACCCAATTAGAAACAGAGCATAACTGTTGCCGGACCTTGCGGCGCATATCACAGTCGATACGGTCAATGTTGACGGTCATTGTTGACAGTCAATATTGATATTTACAGTGATTGCTGTGCGCGCCGTAAGGTCTGTTTGTGTACACCCATCGCACATGGCCAAACAACCCGAAGAACAACCGACTCAACCAGACTCTGAGAAAGGCGCCAAGAGCAGCCTGCCGCAAGATAAGGCGGCCGCACGTCCCATGACGCGTCTGGGCATGTCTCGCTACGAACGCGAGCAGCGCACCCGCCGCATCGTCGTCATTGGCGCGGCCGTGGTGGGCGCACTCACGATTTTGCTGATTGCCGCCGCCATCCTGCAACGGCTGGTCATTGAACCCAATCGTGTCGTTGCCAGCGTCAGCGGCCAGAATATCACCGTCTCCGAGCTGCAAAAACGCATGCGCTTCGATCAGGCTCTGGTCGAGAATCGCTACACGGAGCTGGCCCAGCAGGTGCAGCAAATACAGCAACAAGCCGCGCAGGGTGATGAGAGCGGCAGCTTTCTGTTGCAGTTCTATCAACAGCAGCTTCAGCAACTGGCCGCCCAAACCAGTGCTCAGTCCATTGCTCAACAAGCGCTGGACGATATGATCACGGACAAGCTGGTGCGTCAGGAATCTGCCAAACGCGGCCTCACGGTTAACGCCGATGATGTAGAAAAGAGCGTGGAAGAAAGTCAGGGGTTCTATCGGGTGCCATTGACACCGTTCCCCACAGATACAGCCGAGCCCACCGCCCCACCCACTGAGACTGCGGCACCGACAAACACGTCCACGGCTACGCCGCAGGCTACGGCCACCACGGCCGCAACCAGCACCCCTGCACCGACGGTCACCTTCACACCGGTTCCGGCGACATCCACCTCGCTTGCAACTTCGACCCAGAGCGTGATCACCGGCACGGTGTCGGCCAGCAACGCACTATCAGGCACGGCCACAGTGGCCTCAACCGGCACAACTTCATCAACGGCAACCGCTGGAGCCACGGTGAGCGCGACCGTAACAGCAACACGGGCTATCACCGCCACGCCGGCAGTGACAGCCACCCGCGCATCGACTGGCACAACTTCGCCAACGGTTGCCGCAGGAGTTGCAGCGAGTTCGACCGTGGCCGCAACCCAGGCCGCAACGGTTGCGCCAACGCAGGCCGTTACAGCCACTGCCAGCGTGTCAGCGACACCCGCGGCAACAGGTTCACCCGCACCCACCAGCGCCATCAGCCCGACAGGCGCGCTGACCAGCACCGATGCGTTGACGCTAGCGGTAGCCGCCACGCCCACGGTTGCGTTGCCCACCCTGATCCCGCCGACCAGCACGCCGCGCTTGCAACCCACCACCGTTACGCAGGGCGACTATGACGTCAAGCGCGACCGCTTCGTCAAGAGCTATGACGCGATTGGTTTCAACGAGCAGGATTTGCGCGGCCTGATTGAGTCCAACCTGTATACAGAGAAGCTGCGCGAGATCATTGCCAATGAAGTTGTTACTCAGACGCCGCACTACCAATTCGATTACATTCGTTTTAATGTGATCACGGATGCACAGACGGCCCTGACCCAGTTGAACAGCGGGGCCATCCAATTCGATGCGCTGATCTCGCAGACCAACGCGATCACACTGCCCGCCCCCATCGGCTTTGGCGCACCGGCTGGCGATTGGAGCAGTGCCACCGCAGTGGAGCAACAGTTTGGCAATGCCGTGCTGGCATATCTGGAAAGTGGTGAGTTGAACAAGCCATCGTCCATCATCACCGCGACAGATGCCACCTATATCGTCGTGCCCAAGGCACGCGAAGTGCGCGCACTGGCCGAGAGCGAATTGCAAACGGCCAAGCAGAAAGCCTACACGGACTGGCTGGAGGCGGCCAAGGCCGATGCCAATGTGGTGAAACGCGAGATTGACCCAACCACGATCATCCCGCAGACCGTGGAAGATCGGGCGACTCAGTTCGCACAGTTGACCGGCCAGACGCAGTAAATCTTACGTCCGGCACAGTCAGACATGGCACACATGACACCAGGGCGGCTCACATGAGCCGCCCTGGTTTGTTTAAGTGGCTTAGCGCTGGCCGCTACAATCGGCCCTGCTTGCGCCATAGCCTAGCCATCCTGAAGTGCGCGAGTACCAACAGGCTTATGAAAAAATCGAAACCAATCGGCATCGTTGTGGTGGTGCTGGCTATTTTGCTCGGCACGCTGTTGCTCGATGCGCTGCTGCCGGCGCTGGGGCTCATGCCGGCCATTCCAATACCAGATCTGGCCCAAAACTTCGTCACCGTCTTCCTCGGCATCTTCATCGAAGCGGCGCCGTTTCTGCTGCTGGGCTCGGTGGCATCGGGCCTTATCGATGTATTTGTCACCGCCGATGACATCGCAAGATTGATCCCGCGCAACAAGATCGGGGCCAGTCTGGCCGGCTCCGTCCTGGGCGTGGCCTTTCCGGTGTGCGAGTGCGGTGTGGTGCCGGTGGTTCGGCGGCTCTATCAAAAAGGCTTGCCGGTGTCGGCGGGCATTTCGTTTCTGCTGGCCGCGCCCGTCATCAACCCCGTCGTCATTGCCAGCACCTATGCCGCCTTCGGCCTGTCCCCGGTGTTTTGGGCCCGCATCGTGTGCACCCTGCTGGTGGCTGTGGTAGCGGGGCTGGTGTTCAGCACGCAACCCAGCTTCATTCGGGTGATGCTGCCACGCTCGCTGGCGCCGGTGATGGGTGGAAATTTAGACAGCGGCAAAGTGGGCGATGAGGTCGATCCACCCTCCAACGACCCGATGGCGCTGGCATCGCTTGGCACCAAACTCCAGCGCGCATTCACCCTGGCCGCTGATGACTTTTTTGACATGGGTCGCTACATGATTGTGGGCATCTTCATTGCCACGGCGCTACAAACATTCGTGCAGCAGAGTGCGCTGGTGGGGATCGGCCGCTCGCCGTTTACGTCTGTGCTGGCCCTGGAGTTACTGGCCTTTGTGCTATCGGTGTGCAGCACGGTCGATGCGTTTCTGGCATTGTCGTTCATCAACACGTTCAGCACCGGCGCCATCGTGGCCTTTCTCGTGTTCGGCCCCATGGTCGACATCAAAAGCACTCTGATGTTTGCCGGCGTGTTCCGCCGCCGGGTTGTGCTATATCTGACCGTGTTGCCGTTTGTGCTGGCCCTGCTCATCGGCGTCTTCATCAACCTCAATTTCAACTGGTAAAAGCAGTGGTTCAGAAGGTTCCAAAAGTGCTTAAAGTGCTTAAAGTTATGAGACAGGCAAACTCGCACGGCTAAAACTTTACGAACGTTAAAAACCTGAAGAACTTTACCCAACCTCCTGAAACATGATTTCGTTTGAACTTCGTCACACCGATGCTGCAGGCAAGGCGCGGGCTGGCATTCTGCGCACCCCACACGGCGACTGCCTCACTCCCATGTTCATGCCAGTTGGCACTCAGGCCACGGTAAAAGGGGTGCCGCCGCGTGACCTGACCGACCTGGGCGCGATGATGATCCTGTCCAATACGTATCATCTCTATTTACGACCCGGTGATGCTTTGGTGGCGCGCCGGGGCGGCCTGCACGCGTTCATGAACTGGTCCGGCCCCATCCTCACCGACAGCGGCGGTTTCCAGGTGTTCAGCCTGAGCGAGATGCGCAAGATCGACAACGACGGCGTCACCTTCCGCAGCCACATCGACGGCAGCACCCATCGCTTCACCCCCGAGAAGTCCATTCGCATCCAGGAGAACCTCGGGGCCGACATCATGATGTGCTTCGATGAATGTCCGCCGCCGAGCGACCGCGACTACAACCTGATCGCGCTGAAGCGCACGCACGCCTGGGCCCAACTATGCCGTGAGGCCCATGTCACCGATCAAGCCCTTTTCGGCATCGTCCAGGGCGGCATCTTCCGCGAGTTGCGTGAGGACTCGGCCCGCTTCATCACCTCGCTCGACTTTCCCGGCTATGCCATCGGGGGTCTAGCTGTAGGTGAATCGAAGGCCGACATGAACAACGTGATCGAGTGGATGCACGCGGTGTTGCCGCAGGACAAGCCGCGCTACGTGATGGGCGTGGGCGACCCGCGTGATCTGGTTCGCGGCGTCGCTCGCGGCATCGATATGTTCGACTGTGTGCTGCCCACCCGTCTGGCCCGCCACGGGGCCGCCTTCACCCACGATGGCCGCATCAACATGCGCAACAAGGGTTTCGAGGACGACGAGCGGCCGCTGGACGCCGAGTGCGATTGCTACACCTGCCAGAACTTCACTCGCTCGTATATTCGACATTTGCTCCATGTCGAAGAAATGCTGGGCCTGTATCTGATGAGCATCCACAACCTCGCCTTTCTGCTGAACCTGATGCGCCAGATGCGCGCCGCCATCATCGGCGGGACATTCGAGGCGTTTGCCGTGCAATTCCTCTCGCGCTATGAGAAGACGGTGGCGCAGATCTGAATTTGAGTCGTTAGTTGTTAGTGATTAGTCGTTAGTAACTGACAAAGATGAAGACTCTGAACTAACAACTAATCACTAACGACTAAAAACTCCCCCCACTACTCCCATCCTCATTACAACCAGCTCGTTTTGTGACCTCAATAGTTTGCTTTTTTCACACACAGGAGAAAAACATGCTGACTCAAATGGCTCGCAATTGGGGCTGGTGCTCAGCGGCGGCATCTCGATCATCCTGGGTGTGGCGCTGTTTGCCAACCCCGATGTCGGCGCGTATGCCGTGCTCACCGGCATCGTGCTCATCCTGCTCGCCTTCCGGCTGCGCAAGCTCAAAGGTGAGATGCATGCTTGAGAAGCTGGGAGACTGGTTGCTGGTGGCTAGCAGCTAGTTGCTAGCAGCTGGCAGCTAGCCACCAGAATTCACCCGGCTCTCCAAATAGCTCAGCATCGGCCCTTCCATCGGCGTAATCGCCTTGTAATCCCGCACTTCGCGCGGCGAGCCTTGCACCACCCGCAGGATGCGCCGCGCGCGGTCTGGGTCAGCGGCCTCGACTTCAAGCAGGCTGTTGTAGGTATGAATCCCAAACAACACGCCACCTGAACGCGGCAGCCGGGTGAAAGTTTGCCGCTCGATGCGCACGAAAATTTCTGCGCCGGCCTGCTCTGGTGTGAGGGTTGGCGCGCGCCGCTCAAAATCGGCTTTGTGCTCGGGAATATGCCGGGTGGTCAGGTCCATCTGATCCGTCAACTTGAAATTCCAGCTCATCCGCCACATGGTGCGCTCGGGCTTGAGCGCGGCCAGAAAGCGGCTGCCGGCATGGACCGAGGGCATGGTGACGCCGGGCGTGTGTTTGTGAATGCGCAGGTAGGCATGCCCCACCCGCTCACCAATATCCCAGCCGTTGGCAAAACACAACTGGCCGCCCACAAACGTGGCATCCGAATCCGAAGCCAGCAACACCAGATCCTCCTGCACCTGCCGGCCC
>JBBQST010000271.1:0-6705 GCA_038213625.1 Thermoflexales bacterium | reverse complement strand
GCTGGCGATCAGTCTGCTGCGGGTGCGCGGCCGGACGCAGGCGGTGGTGCTGCCGCGCATCTCCGAGCTCACCGGGTTGGAATTGGGCACGCTGCATGTCGGCTTTGCCTTTGCCGTCGTGGCCGTGTTGGCAACCTGGCTGGTGTTGATGCGCACGCCGTTGGGCTATGAAATACGCACCACCGGCGCCAACCCTCGCTTTGCCCACTACGGCGGCATCAACACCAAACGCGCCATCGCCCTGTCGTTTGCTTTGGGCGGCGCGTTGGTTGCGCTGGTCGGCATCAATCTCGCCCTCGGCTCGTATCGCGGTTTCGGCGTCTCGGTCGGCACGTTTACGTTTGATGGGATTGTGGTGGCGCTGTTGGCCGGCAACAATCCACTATTCGTGCCGCTGGCTGCGCTGCTGTATGGCTATTTGCTGGTGGGGGCCGATGCGATGGGCCAGCAGGCGGCCGTGGGGCCGGAGGTGTTGCAGGTGATCCAGGCCGTGTTGATTTTTTTGCTGGGCGCGCGGGCGTGGCGGGCGGCACGGTGGGCCGGGCGGCGGGCCGGGCGGCGGGCCAATGCTGCAACTGTTTTGAAGCCGTAATTCGTGCACGTTTTACGTGTCACGTGCACGTGCACGAATTTCCCCGACCCCGACCCATGACACCTCACGCCCATACATATGACTTTCCTCGTGCTTTTGGCGTTATTTGCCCCGCGCAGTTTCCTTGACGCTGTCATACCCGACCGTTAGAATCGCATGGCTTTGTGAAGTTCGGAGCAATTGCCCCGCTCCCCCTGGTTTATTGAAACTTTGCGTCCCAGTGTGGGGATGATGGCGGGCGGAGACGGGGTATTTTCATGCTTAGCCAGCATGGTGTAGGACGGGCCGATGCGCCTGGAAGATCAATATGAGAACAGATTTTGCATTTGTGGGAGTGATGTTGGTTACGGCCGGCCTGTTGATGGGTGTAACCCTCCTCGCGGCGTCCCTTCTTCGGCCCAAAAAGCCCTCGGCGACCAAGGCCGACACGTATGAGTGCGGCATCGAGACCGTCGGCGATACCTGGGTGCAGTTTCGGGTGCAGTATTACATCTTTGCACTGGTGTTTGTGCTGTTCTCTGTCGAGGCTGTTTTGTTGTTTCCAATTGCTGTGGCCTACAACGCATTGCCGCTGTATGCCGTGCTGATTACAGTCCTGTTCATCATCATCCTGCTCGAAGCCATCGTGTTTGCCTGGCGCAAGGGCGTGTTGGAGTGGAACTGAGCTGAAGAGTCAAGACTCTTGACTCTAGAGTCTTAAGTCTCTCGCTTTGCATGAACTATGGAATTTAACATCATCAAATTCATCGTCGATCCCATCGACGGTTTTATCCGCAACCTGCTCAGCTTTAGTCCTCTATTGGGCGATCTGGTCACCATGGGCCTGGCCGCCATCGTCATCTGCACCGTCGCGGCGGTCTCATTTATGGCCCTGACCTATGCCGAGCGCAAAATCGTCGCCCGCATTCAAGACCGCATCGGCCCCAACCAGGCTGGCCCGTTCGGTTTGCTGGTGCCATTGGCCGACGGCATCAAGATGTTCACCAAGGAAGACACCACGCCGCGCTCGGCCGATCGTGGCGTGTTCAATGCTGCGCCGCTGATCATCGCCACTTTTGCGCTGGCGGGCTTTGCGGTGCTGCCGTTCTCGCCCGGCATTGTTGGCACGGCCCTGAACGTGGGCGTGCTCTACACCATCGCCATCGGCTCCGGCTCCATCATCGCCATCATCATGGCCGGCTGGGGTAGCAACAACAAATACGCGCTGCTGGGTGCCTTTCGCACGGTCGCGCAACTGGTCGGCTATGAAGTGCCGATGATCCTGAACCTGTTGCCTGTGGTGGCCCTGACCGGCTCGATGAGCCTGATGGATGTGGTCTACCGCCAGACCCTGGCTAACGGCAACCCCGGCATCCCCTTCATCGTCTACTTCCCATTTTGCGCCCTGGTCTATCTCATCAGCGGCATCGCCGAGACGGGTCGCTCGCCGTTCGACCTGCTGGAGGCCGAGTCCGAAATTGTGGCCGGCTTCCACACTGAATACAGCGGCATGAAGTTTGCCCTGTTCTTCCTGGGCGAGTATGTGAATGCGCTGGCTGTGGCGATTTTGTTTGTCACCATCTTCCTGGGCGGCTTTGCCGGCCCGGTGCTGCCGCCGGTGGTGTGGCTGCTGATCAAGTGCGCGCTGGTCTTCTCGCTGTTTATGTGGCTGCGCGGCACCCTGCCTCGCGTTCGCGTCGACCAGATGCACGACCTGAACTGGAAGTTTCTGGTGCCGCTGAGCATCGTGAATCTCGTTGTGGTCCTGCTGATCGGCAAGATCTTTGTGGCCACCGAGGCTACCCAACAGGCGACCGGCGGCATCGTGGTCGGCTACTACGGGCAAGCCGCCATTTTCGCCATTTCGAATCTGGTGGTGCTGTTTGGTGGGCTGGCGCTGGCCGCCCGCGCAGGCCGGGTGCGCCGGCTGGCCGATGAGAAGATCATGGCCGCTCGCGCTGAACAGAACCAACTGGCCGCGAGCCGCGCGATTGCGGTGGGGAAGTAACATGACGACTCAACAAATTCTGTTCATTGTGTGCTCGGCCATCGTGCTGGGCGGTGCGCTGCTGGTCGTGACCACGCGCAACCTGTTCCATGCCGCGTTGTTCCTGATCCTGTCATTTTTTGGCGTGGCCGGGTTCTATGTGCTGCTGGAGGCCGGCTTCTTCGCGGTGGCCCAGATTATGGTCTACATCGGCGCCATCTCCATTCTGATCATCTTCTCGGTGATGTTGACCCGCGGCATGCAGGCGATGACGCCGCGCAACTCGCAGGCGGCGATTGCAGCCGTGGTGTGCGGGGCCATGTTTGTGCTGATGGTGCTGCTGTATCAGCGTGGCTCCTTTACCTTGCCCGGCTTCGGTGTCAATGGCACCGAGCGACAGGTAGGCGCGATTCCGTGGGCGTTCGCCGGTGAAGAGAACAATATCTCTGGCGTGCCCGAAACCTGGATCGCCAAGTTCGGCTTCTCGCTGGTCGATATTCAACAATATGCGTTGCCCTTCCTGGTGTCGGGCATCCTGTTGGAGCTGGCGCTGATCGGGGCCATTCACGTCGCCCGCGAACGCCGCCCGGCCGAGATCATCGCCGAGCGCGCCGAGATCGCCGCCGAGGAAGCGGCCGAGGCCGAGCTACCCGCCCCAAAGCCGATGCCGCTGCCAGAGGTGGCGCCGGCGCATCATATGGAGAGTCATTAGGAGAAGTTATTAGTAGTTAGTGATTAGTTTTTAGTTTAAGAAGGCTTGAGGCATTCAACGAAGCGTAGTGATTTTGGGTTCTTACTAATCACTAACCACTAATAACTAACAACTCTTTTCTCAATCATGCTAAACGGAATTCCACTCGCCTGGTATCTGATTGTGGCCGGCGCGCTGTTCTGCATCGGCCTGTATGGCACGCTGGCGCGCAAAAATGCCATTGCCGTGTTGATGGGCGTTGAGTTGATGCTGAATGCCGTCAACATCAACCTGATCGCGTTCTGGCGCTATATTACGCCGGACGGCAATCAGGGGCTGGCGTTCACAGCCTTTATCTTTTGCGTTGCGGCCGCCGAAGCCGCTGTGGGCCTGGCCCTCATCATCTCGGTCTACCGCAGCACCCAGAGCGTGGATCCGGAGAAGCTCGATCAGATGAAACTCTGAAGAATTTTGTCATTTCTTCACTTGTCCACTTGCTCATTTGAGTATTGCAAATCAGCAAGTGAACAAGTGATCAGATGAATAAATCTAAATGATGTTTGCCGAAGCTGTTACCACCTTACCGCCCTATCTGACCACGCTGCTCTGGCTGGCCCCGGCGCCCTTGTTCATTGCCTTTGCGCTCATTGCGCTGGGCTTCGGCAAGAATCGCGCCCTCACCACGGCCACGGCCATGATCGCGGTGCTGGCCACCACGGTCATGTCGTTCATCGTGTTCTTCAACGTGGCCGGCTACCACGAGCTGGGCTCCGAACCCGTTCGCAGCACCTTCAACTGGCTGGCCACCGGCGACACGGCTTTCAAGATCGGCGTGGTGGCCGATCCCTTGAACGCCGGCCTCATGTTCATGGTGCCGCTGGCCTGCACGCTGATCTTCCTCTACAGCACCAACTACATGGCCTCCGATCCACGCTATACGCGCTTCATGGGCTACCTCAGCCTGTTCGCCGGCAGCATGATGGGTCTGGTGATGAGCGACAACCTGCTCACCCTGTTTGTGTTCTGGGAGTTGATGGGTTATTGCTCCTACTCGCTGATCGGCTTCTTCTATAACAAGCCATCGGCGTATAAGGCCGCGGTCAAAGCCTTCATGACCACCCGCGTCGGCGATATGCTGTTGCTGCTGGGCATGGTGTATTTATATGCCGAGACCGGCACGCTGAACTTCTTCGATATTACGCACAACCCGGAGATGTTGGAGCATCTGGCCAGCACCGCCTCGATTCTGGGCCTCAGCGCTGCCGCCATCATCGGCCTGCTCATCTTCGGCGGCACGGTGGGCAAGAGCGCGCAATTCCCACTGCACGTGTGGTTGCCCGACGCGATGGAAGGCCCCACACCCGTGTCGGCCATGATTCACGCGGCCACCATGGTGTCCGCGGGTATCTTCCTCACCCTGCGCTTCTTTCCGCTCTTTCAAGTCACCGGCGAGGGTAGCAGCGCCTTCCAGGTGGTGGCCTTGATTGGCGCAATCACCGCCTTCATCGGCGCGACCATCGCCGTGGCGCAATATGACATCAAGCGCGTGCTGGCCTATTCCACCATCAGCCAGCTCGGCTTCATGGTCGCGGCCATCGGTGTCGGCGGCTATATTCCTGCCGCATTCCACCTGCTCACCCACGCCTTCTTCAAGGCGCTGTTGTTCCTCGGCTCCGGCTCGGTCATCCACGGCGTCGAGCACGGCCATCATCACCTGCACGCGGCCCATGACGACGGACGACGGAAGACGGACGACGGTCATGCTTCGGCTCATGATGCACCTGGCGGGCACGATGACCACCATGCCGAGCCCGAATTTGACGCGCAGGACATGCGCAATATGGGCGGCTTGCGAACGCGCATGCCCATCACGTTCTGGACGTTTGTGATCGGCGGCTTCGCTCTGGCTGGCTTCCCCTTCATCACGGCCGGCTTTTGGAGCAAGGACGAAATCTTTGCTGAGGCGTATCGCGGCTTCACCCACGGGGTGCCGATGGCCGGCGTGGTGTTCATTGTGCTGGTGGTGTCGGCACTGCTGACCGCGTTCTACACCATGCGCCAGATCTCGATGACGTTCCTGGGCCAGCCCCGCACCGAGGCCGCCGCCCACGCCACCGAGAACAAGTGGCCGATGACGGTGCCGCTGATCGTGCTGGCTTTCTTCGCCATCTTCGCCGGCTTCATTAACATTCCGGCCGACTTCCCCCTATTTGGCTCGATCCTGGGTGGCAACGCCCACTGGTTCGGCCATCTGCTTGAGGGGGGTCTGGTCGAGGAAGTCACCAAGCTGGAATTCAACATTGTGCCGGTGGCGGCCTCATTGCTGGTGGCGTTGGGTGGTCTGTTCCTCGGCTGGTTGGCCTATGGCCGCAAGCCGCTCAAAGCTGGTGAGGCTGATCCGTCGCAGGTGTTCCTGAGCCGCTTCAAGCTGCCCACGGCGACCGAAGGGGTGCTCGATCTGTTTAGCGCGCTCAACCGTCGGCTGCTGTTCGACGAGTTCTATCGCAAATACTTCATCAATCCACTACAGGCCATTGCCGATAACTACACCCGCATCGTCGACAAGGGTGTGATCGACGCCATTCTCGAAGGTGGTTATCGCATCGGTGGCCAGTTTGCCGGCGCGCTCAAGACGTTTGATCGTGAAGTCATCACCGGCATCTCGGACCGCATCGGCGATCTGGTGCGCAATATAGGTGATGGCGGCCGGGAGCTGCAAAGCGGCCAGGTGCAGAACTATTTGCTCAGTGGCATCATCGCCGCCGCGGCCATTCTGGTGTTCTTCTTGTTCATCTTCCAATAGGAGCAGACAGGCAGCTGGCTATTGGCTGTTAGCAGCTAGCAGCTAGTAGCCAACAGCTACAACCAAGTTATGGGTTTCGTTAATACCAATCTCCTATCGCTCATCACCTTCCTGCCGCTGGTCGGCATGGTGCTGGTGATGCTGGTGCCGTCGCAGCACAAGAAGCTCATCCAATGGGGTAGCGTGGCGTTCAGCCTGTTGCCGCTGGGCCTGGCTTTCTACGCATGGGCGGCCTACGACAACACCAAAGGCGGCTTTCAGTTCGTCGAGCAGGCGGCCAACTGGTTCCCCCAGATCAACGCGACCTATAAGGTTGGCATCGACGGCATCAGTTTGCCGCTGTTGGTGCTGAACGCCTTCCTGACGCCGCTGGCCATGATCATCAGCATGAGCATCGAGAAGGCCATCAAGCCGTTCTATGCGCTGCTGTTTTTGTTCGAGACAGCCACCGCCGGCGTGTTTGTGTCGGTCGATCTGGTGCTGTTCTTCTTCTTCTATGAACTGACGCTGGTGCCGATGTTCTTCCTGATTAACCAGTGGGGCGGGGCCAACCGGCGGTATGCCTCGATGAAGTTCTTCATCTACACGCTGTTCGCGGGTCTGGCCATGTTGTTGGCCACCCAGGTCATCGGCCTGGCCTCGGGTAGCTTTGA
>JBBQST010000270.1:0-6717 GCA_038213625.1 Thermoflexales bacterium | reverse complement strand
ATTTCACATCAGCCGTGTGCCGGTGACGAATGCCCAATACCAGGATTTTGTGATCCACACGGGCCACCCACCACCGGGGCATTGGCCAGCCGGCCAACCCGCTCAGGGGAGCGAGCAATTCCCGGTCACCTATGTCAGCTGGCTGGATGCGCAAGCCTTTTGCGCCTGGGCCGGCGTGCGGCTGCCCAGCGAGGCCGAATGGGAGAAGGCGGCCCGATCAGACGATGGACGCTGGTGGCCGTGGGGCAATGATCTGCCCGATCACACCCGCTGTCACTTTGATGGGCAGGCTCAGGGCGTGGCCCCGGCGTCCCAAAGTGTGCTGCCCGTGGGCCGGTTTCCACGCGGTGCCAGTCCCTACGGCGCGCTCGATATGGCCGGCAATGTCTGGGAATGGACCCACAGCCACTATCAGCCCTATCCTTACGATGCGAATGACGGCCGCGAAGACCCAGTGTCACTCGGTTTGCGGGTGGTGCGAGGCGGCTCGTACAACCACAATCTGCGCCAGATTCGTTGCGCTGCCCGGGATGGCATTGCCGCTGGCGCGCGCGATGTCTACATTGGCTTTCGAGTCGTGTCCTCACACCTGGCACCCAACCCGGCTTTTGATTGGGTCACAGTGCCGGAGGGCAGTTTTCTGCTGGGTAGCACGGCCGCGCCACTCAGCAGCGCCGTGCTACCCAGTGAGATGCCCCAACATCACGTGCAGGTGGCCCGTTTTCGGCTCGCCCAAACGCCAGTGACCAACGCCGACTATGCCCGGTTTGTGCGGGCGACGCAACACCCGGTGCCGTCACACTGGTTCAGCGGCGATGTGCCAGCGGGTCTTGAGCAGCATCCGGTGACGCATGTGGACTGGCACGATGCCCAGGCTTTTTGCAAGTGGGCCAGTGTGCGTTTGCCAACTGAAGCGGAGTGGGAAATGGCCGCACGCGGCCCCGTGCCCGTGCAAGGCCGACCGCGCATCTATCCGTGGGGCCACGAGCGGCCCGACAACACCCGGCTCAACTATCGCCGTGGCACCCGGCAGGCGCGCACAACGCCGGTGAATCAATACCCACGCGGCGCAAGCCCCTACGGCGTGCTCGATATGGCCGGCAATGTGTGGGAATGGATGAGCAGCCTGTATGCGCCGTATCCCTATCTCGCTGATGATGGCCGTGAGGATTTGCGGCGCATGGGTCCGCGTGTGCTGCGCGGGGGCTCCTTCGCCAGCCCAGGCACTCGCTTCGTGCGGTGCGTCATGCGCAGCCTCAGCTATCCAACCCGACGCCGCGAACACATCGGTTTTCGCGTGGCGCAGTGAACGGGGGCGGGAGGTTTCGCGCCTTTGGCATTCGGATGAATAATATGACTATGTCAAATCAATCTACGCATACCGTGCACTCAACCCCAATGCCGCCGATGGAATTGCGCACACACCCGGTTGGGACGGCCCAGATGAACGCCTATGCGTTGGTTTGCCCTCAGACCCGTGCCAGTGTGCTCATCGATCCAGGGGCCGAGCCCGAGGAATTGACCAAACTGATTGCAAATTCCAAACCCATTGCCATTCTCATCACCCACACCCACGGCGACCATATTGGTGCGCTGGAGGCGATGCGCCAACAACTGCAAGTGCCGGTGTATTCGGCCGGTGAGCCACACGCGAACGAGGTCAAAATCCACACCGACCGTGTGCTCAAAGCCGGCGATGAATTTGGCGTCGGTGCCTACACCCTGCGCGTGTATGAAACGCCCGGCCACTGCATCGACCAGATCACCTTTGAGGTGGTGGGCACGCCGACCATGATCGTGGGCGACACTATTTTTGCAGGCGGGCCGGGCCGCACACGCACCTCGGCCGATTTCCAGACGACGCTGGAGACCTTGCAACAGGTGGTGCTGAGCTGGCCCGATGACACGCTGTGCTACCCCGGCCACGGCCCTCACTTCCGCCTGGGTGATGTGCGCTGGGCTGTTGCCGCCTTCATTGCGCGCGACCACGGGGACTTCTTTGGCGACGCCACCTGGTAAGCCGGGCTGCCGCGTCCTATTTGCCACGCATCACAAGGAGATTGTCATGTCCGATCACATTCATCCACCCACACCACCCGCACCAAAACGCCCAAGCCTGACTCTGGGTTTGTGTCTGATCACAGCAGCCGCCATTCTGGCGACATTGGTCGTCAACAGCAGCCCCTCAACAGCCCAGACCACATCGCCGCCCGCCCCAGCCGCAGCCAGCCCGGCTGTAACCAGTCCTTCGTCAGGGGGGGATTGGAACCGGATCAAGGCGACCCGCAAGCTGGTGGTGGCCACCTCCATCGACTACCCGCCCTTCACTTTTTACAACACCGAGTTTCAGCCCGACGGCTTCGACATTGCCCTCATTCAGGAGATTGCCAAACGGTTGGGCCTGGTCGTCGAGATCAACGATTACGCCTTCGACGGCTTGCTCGGCACCTTGCAACTCAAGCAGGCCGATGTAGCCATTGCGGCGCTATCCATCACGCCGCAGCGCCAAAAGCGGGTCGATTTCAGCAGCATCTACTTCTCCGGGAATGACGCCTATGTGGTGCCGGCTGGTTCGTCATTGCGGGTGCGCACGATCGACGATCTGGACGGCAAGAAGATCGGCGCACAAAACGGCTCGGTCTACGCCACCCAGTTGCGCGATCAACTGGTGGATCAGGGCAAGGTCGACAAGCAAAATCTGCTGCTGTATTCCCAAATCAGCGGGGCCGCGCCCGATCTGCAACAGAACCGCATCGATGTGGCCGTGATGGGTTTGTTGCCGGCCCAGGACTTCATCCAGAACACCGGTTTTCGTATCGCCGGCCAGGGGTTGAACCGGCAAAACTTTGGCATCGCCGTGCCACAAGGCTCCGACAATTTGCGCACCTCGATCAATAGCGCGATCAATGTCATTCGCGCCGACGGCACGTTCGATCTACTGATCGCCAAATATCTGAAAGTCTCCCCCGACGATATTCAGCCGATTCCCGAAACCCCCATCACCCCGGTCAAGCCGGCGGTTCCCGCCCAGATCACCTGTGTTGATGGCGCTTCGTTTGTGGCCGACTTGAACTATGACGATCAGAACATGACCGCGCCGCCCATCTTCGGCCCCGGCCAGCGCTTCACCAAAACCTGGCGCTTCCGCAACAGCGGCAACTGCGCCTGGAAGTCCGACTACGCCATCGCCTTCTCCTACGGCACCAACCTCGGTGGCCTGCCGGTGCGCGTGGGACGCGAGGTGGCCCCCGACGAAACGATTGATCTATCGGCCGATGTGCTGGCGCCGTTTACCACCGGCACCTTCCAAAGCTTCTGGTCGTTGGTGAATTCCAGCGGGGTCGGCTTTGGTGAGGTGGTCTGGATCGGGCTGCAAGTGCCGGCCCCACCCACGCCATTGCCGCCGCCGCCCTCGCCCACTGCGCCGCCCGATGCCCAGATCAACTTCTCGGCCAACCCCACCCGCATCACCTCCGGGCAGCCAACCACGCTGATCTGGCGCACGGCCAACGTGCAGGCGGTGTATTTCTATCAACAGGGCGATCCGAACTGGGCCTCACAGGGCGTGGCCGGCAACGACCAGCGCATCGTGTATCCCACCCAGACCACGGTCTACGAACTGCGCACCATCCTGCGCGACGGCAACACCGATCTGCGCCAGATCCGCATCGATGTCGCACCCAATGCCGCTGCACCTGTGATCACGGCGCTCAATAGCAATCCGCAACAAACCAGCACAGCCGGCCAGTGCATCAACTTCAACTGGAATGTCAGTGGCGCGGTCGATCGGGTTTCGTTCACCGGCAATGGCGCCATGTTGTATGACTACGCGCCGGTCAACGGCAGCTTCACCCATTGCCCAGCCCTGCCTGGCACCATCATCTACGAGCTGATTGCGTACGGTCCTGGCGGCAGCACCCGCCAACAACTCGGCATGCAAGTGTTGCAAAACCAGCCTGTGCTGCCGTCCATGCCCACACCGATCCCAGAGCCGACGTTGACGCCGATACCGTAGGGGAAGTAGTTGAGTAGCCAGTAGTCAGTAGTCAGACATGAGCGTGAGGTTTCGCTCCTTCATCTGACTACTGACGACTCTGATACTTCTACCCACACCACGCCACTGCCGTTCGGATAAACGTTTCCACCAGATCGAGAAAAGGGTCGAGGTCGATGTATTCATCGGGCGCGTGCGGCCCGCCACCGATGGGGCCGCACAACACCATCGGCGTCGAGCTATACAGGTTGAAGATGTGGCCGTCGCACGCAAACGGCGCGCCCTGCACCACCGCACTGCCGCGCACCTGCATCACTGCATTGGCCACAGTCTGCACACCCGCGTGTTGCGGGTCGATGCCGCTGCCGTTGAGGAAGCGCAATGGCTTGTATTCAGGCTCGAAACGCGCCAACACGGCATCCCGGCTTTGCGCCTGCTGGTAATACGCCATCAGGTCGGCAATGATCGCGTCCGGCCCCTCGCCCGGATACGTCTCGATCCACGCCGTCAGCCAGGCATTGCTGGGCACGCGCGCCGCGAAGATCGGCAGGTTCACCTCGCCCGCCTTCACCTGATTCACCAGCACGGGCAGGCTGTGGTTGTTCGCATACAGCGCCGGCACCGGCACAGTGGCATTGCGTTGCGCCGCCCATTCGTTCAACACCACAATGAAGCGGCCCAGCGCATTCACCGGGTCCACCGGCTTGTCCGGCGAGAAGCCCCAACCCGGTTTGCCGAAGAAGGTCACCCGCAGCATCAGCCCACCATGATGGGCCGGGCACACGATCAGGTTGGTCGGCTCCGGCACAATTGCCAGATCGGCGTTGTATTTGAGCCGCGCCGCCAGCGTGCCGTTGCAGCCGCCATATTCTTCATCGATAACGCTCTCGACCATGACATCGCCCTTGAGCTCAATGCCCAGATCGTTCAGCGCCTTCACCGCCATGATGGACGCGGCCAGCCCCGCCTTCATGTCGTAGCTGCCCACGCCCCACAACCGCTCCTCGGTGCTATCACCGCCAAATGGATCCTTGCTCCACGCGTCCGGCCCGACCGGCATGGTGTCCATGTGGCTGCTAAACATCAAGCTCTTGCCGCCGCCAGTGCCGCGCCGAATGCCCATGACATTGTGACGCGCATGACCATCGCGGTCGAGACCCGGCCGCATCGCCCAGTAATAGGGGTGCTCCAGCAAGCCCGGCACGCTGCCGATGGCATAGGTGTCCACCTCGCACCCCAGCACATTGAGCATACCGGCCACCGCCATCTGGCCGCTCTGCTCGTTGCCATAGGGCGCATGATTCTCGGTGTTAATGGCCACCAGTCGGCGCACACTCTCGATGATCTCGGTGCGATGCGTTTGCACCCAGGTGTGAATTGAATCTGTCATGGGGAAGTAGGAAGTAGCGAGTAGCGAGTAGTCAGTAGTCAGTAGTCAGTAGTCAGAAAACATCGCGTAAAATTCTCCGTCGTCCGTCGTCTTACGTTCGCTTGCCCCGCGCGGCCACCGGCCACACGACTTCGATTTTGCCGTCGCGCACGCCGACCAGCTCATCAGACAGGTTTACGGTGGGACACACATGCACAGGGTGGAAGGCCAGCACATCGCCGATGACGACATTGACCGGCGCGTCACAACGCACCACGCCATGCTCCTCGCTCATGCTGTCCACATACGCCTCTTCACCCACCAGTTTGCCGTAGCCCTTTAGATCATCCGTGCTGCGAAAGGCAATGTCGCCACTGAAAGTCTTGGAGCCGCCATCGACGGTGAACTTGTCCGGCCCCATCTTGCTCACCACGGTGCAATAGATCGTCAGTGCCACATCGTCTTCACTCACCACACCACGCGCAGTCTGCATCAGATCGCTAAAAACATAGGTGCCGGGCCGGGCTTCGGTGACGCCAGGCACAGAGGCAAATGACCGTGCTGTGGGCGTGCTGCCGCCGCTGATATTGCGAATGGGAATGCCCTGGGCTCGCAGGTGCTCGGCCATCGACACCATCAGTTGCCCCTCCTCCACGCCCAATTCCCCGGCACTGCGGCCGCGCGAACCAGCAAACCCTGTGCCGCGAAAGGTGAAGATGCCGTCGAGTTCCAGACCCGGCAGCGTCTGAATCAACTGGCACAGCGCTTCGATCTGTGAAGGCTTGAGCCCCGAGCGGTTCAACCCCAGATCCACCTCGACCCGCACCAGAATCGTCGAGCCGGCCTTGGCCGCGGCTTTGCTGAGGCCGTGTGCGCCCACATCGCTGTCTACACCTACGATGAGTTTGATGCGCTGGGCCAGTTGTGCCGCGCGAGCCCATTTGTCCGCGCCGATGACGGGATAGGCCACAAAAATATCATCGCAGCCGGCCTCGGCAAACACCTCTGCCTCGGCGATCTTGGCCACTGTGATGCCGCTCGCGCCGGCCGCCAGTTGCATTTTGGCGATGGCCGGCACCTTGTGCGTCTTCACATGCGGCCGCAACGCCACGCCATATTTGCCGATGGCTGACTGCCAGTTGCGAATATTGGCTTCCATTTGATCCAGATCAACCACCAGACAGGGAGTACTGAGGCCCAGCGCGTTAAAGTCCATGCCGCAAATGTAATGGGAGATGCCGCGAAGTGCAATGCCGGCAGCCAACTGCGGGCTGCTAGCGAGTGGCAGTTGGCTGCTAGCGGCTGGCTGCTAGCAACAGCATCCGCCGGCCCTCGATATCAAAACACGCCTGCT
>JBBQST010000269.1:0-6739 GCA_038213625.1 Thermoflexales bacterium | reverse complement strand
GGTTGGGGCAACCTGATGGATGCGCGCGCGCGGGCCGAGCCCCGTTTGAACACCTGGGTGGGTGCGCTGCTGGGCCTGCCCGCCCACATGAGTTTTGCAGCGCGCGTGCTGAAGCGGGCCGATGCCAGTGCCCCGCCGGTTGAGGTGCGCCGGTTGAGCTTGCCGGTGAATGCGCTGCGGTTGTCGCCGCTCTCGCTGATGTTCGCGGCCTCGCCGGGTGGGCAGCAGCAACCCAGCGAGCTGGAAGAACGGCTGGCCCAGGCCTTCTCGTTGCAGGTGACGGACGGCGACGCGAATACCTCGCTGGAGTTGTTGGACGAAGCCCCACCGGGCGCGAACCTGGCGGGGCTGGGCATGGTGCGGGCCGTGTTGGGTTGGATTCGCAATTTGCTGTCCGACCGGCGTGCCATCGATGGACGCGATCTGGCCGTGCCATCGGATTTGCCCGAGGATGGTCTGGACGTAGCCGACTTGGCGGCGCGAGCGAATGCGTTAAAGGCCGAGGTGGTGACGTCGGTGACAGAGCTGACGAACGCAACTACGACCCGGGTTCGGCGCGATCTGGAGAATGCGATTGTGCGAGCGGCGCCGTTGGCTGCGCCGAATTCCGTGTTGCGAAGTAGCGCGGTGCCGGCGCTGGTTGAACAGGCCACGGTTGCGCGAGACCATTTACAGCGAGTGTTGAATGAGATGAACCAGGCCGAGCAAGCCGTGGTGGGTCAGACACTCACGCCCGAGAACGCCGTGGCGCATCACACCGAGCGCATTCGATTGGTGTTTGGCAAGGCCTTCCCGGTGTTGCCGCGCTTTGTGGCGGGCAATGCGGGGTCGGTGGCAGCGTCGCTGAAAGACAAGGTGGCACTGTGCGCGAACGAGCCCCTGAATTTGTCGGGCTGGCTGCGGCGCATGGCGCTGGCCCGGCCGGGTGTGGATGCGCTCTCGTCGGTGTTGAGTGGCGCGGCGTTGATGCATGGACTGGCAACAGATCCCACTCGCTTTGCTGTAGCACAGTTGCCCCATCGGCCGGGGCAGCGCTGGCTGGCTTTGCCCGAAGCCACTGACGCATCACCCAAAGCCGTGGGCGGTGAAATCGCGATGTTTGCGCATGTGGCCGGCGCGTTGGATGTGACCAAGCCGCTGGCCGGCCTGATGTGCGATGAGTGGATCGAGATGCTGCCCAACGACACCGAGACCACCGGCGTGAGTTTTCACTACGATGCGCCAGGTGCACGGCCACCGCAAGTCATTATTCTGGCGGTGCCGCCCGACCTCACCGCGCCAAGCTGGACCCTGCAAACCCTGCTGGACACGGTGAGCGAGACGCTCACGCTGTCGCAGTTGCGCATGGTCGGCCCCAAAGATATTGAGGTGTTGCACGGCAATCTGTTGCCGGCGGTGTATCTGCCGCAGAACGCGGCCAAGGATGTGCCGTCGGTGGACCTGCTGCGGTTGAGAAATTTATACAAGGCGCAAGTGCGGGCGGCCGGGGTGTTGGGCAAAGAAATTTTGTGAGCGAAGAGCGATGAGCTGTGAGCGTAGAGCTGTGAGCGTAGAGCAGAACCTCTAAGCTCTATGCTCACAGCTCTCCGCTCACAGCTCAAGAGAGGCATGGTATGGCGGTATTCATTCGAGACGGAATCTTTAATCGGCTGGACTTGTCGGCGCAGGCGATGCGGCCTTCGCTGACGGTGTGGTCGCGGCTGGAGGCGTTGCCGTATACGCCGGATTTACAGCCGGGGTTGCAGGCCCAGATTGCAGATCCATTGTGGTTAATGGGGCGGCAGTGGCAGTTCAACGAGTTGCAGGGCGAGGATGCCGGCACACCGGTAGATGTTCGTGTGAACGGCGAACGCGCCAGTTTGTCTCGCTATGCCCTTGGCCCGGCCGATGCCAACATGGGCGCGCGTGCCAAAGATTACGGAACGGAGGCATTGCCGTTGGAGGTGTTGGTGGAACGAGAGACATTGCGCGCCACCCATCCACGCGCCAACATCGAGGCCGGCTTGCAGTTCATTGATGGGTTAATCGCTGAAGGGGTGGGGGCGTTGGTGCCGCTGTATTCGGCGCAATTTCCCTGTGCGCTGCTCGACGAACGCGGCGTTGATGAGTTGGTTGACCCCAAGGCGGCGGCGTGGCGGACGTTGCTGGCAGGGCGTGATGTGGATGCGGCGGCGCTGGCCCAAGCCCTGCGGCCGTTTGTTCAGAGCGATGGCAGTGTGGCGAATTTGCCGGCTCAACCCGCTGTGCCAGAGGCCAACAAAGCGGCGGTGATGCGCGCGGCAACCCGCTGGTTGCGCTGGTATGACAGTGCCATTGTGGAGCCGGGTGCAACGACTGGCACGAGTGCTGCGCCCGAGGCATGGAATCCGCGCCGGCTGGAATATGCCTTTGCGGTGCAGGCGAATTTAAGCGATGGGCCGGTGGTGTTGCGGGCCGATGAATATACAGACGGCGCGTTGGACTGGTATTCGTTTGATGTGGCGGATGTGCCGGGCCTGGGCCAGCCCACTCAACCCGTTGCGCCTGTGCCGATGCAGTTCACGCCCATGTTGCCGACGCCGGTGCGCTATCCCGGTATGCCAGCGG
Source organism: Thermoflexales bacterium (assembly GCA_038213625.1). Lineage (GTDB taxonomy): Bacteria > Chloroflexota > Anaerolineae > J036 > Brachytrichaceae > JANMVQ01. Next base: position 4,153 of record JBBQST010000269.1, on the reverse strand, counting down.
ATCGGTATTGGGAATATGAGGATGGGCCGGTGAATTTTGGCTTGCTGGAGGCGAACAACACGGATTTGAGCCGGATGGTCATGACCGAGTTTGCGCTGGCCTTCGGCAACGACTGGTTTGTGGTGCCGCTGGACTTGCCGGTGGGTTGTGTGTTCAAGATTAACAAGATGACCGTGCGCGACACATTCGGCATCGAGAGCGTGATCAACCCTTCGCGCAACAGTGACAACACGCCGTGGACGATGTTCTCGCAGTCCCTGACGCGCGATGCCACGCCAGGCGCGGCATTGCGTTTGCGAGATGTGTTCTTCATGGCCCCGACGTTGCCGTTTCGATTGGAGAGCGATGCGCTGGAAGAGGTGGCGCTGTTTCGCGATGAGATGGCCAACATGGTGTGGGGGGTGGAGCGGCGCGTGCAAGGGGCATCGGGTGAGGCGTTTAGCCGTGATGAGGAAGCGACCCAGACGATTGCACATCAACAGTTGGGCGCGGAGAGCGGCGCTGAGCGCGACGGCGAGATTGCGGCCGAGGTGGTGTATCGGCTGATGACGCGGGTGCCGGATCACTGGATTCCATTTTTGCCAGTGCCGCTGGTGCCGAATCAACCCGCTAGCCAATTTGCCGTCCAACTGGAGCGGCGCGCATTGACCCACGTGTTGCTCGACGGCACACGGCAACCCATCTTCCCCAAGGGGGTGTTGCTGCGCAGCAATCCAGCGGTGCTGCCGAGCGAGGAGCCTTTGATGCAACTTGAGGAAGAAGAGGTACCGCGCGATGGTATTCATGTGAAGCGGGCCGTGCAATATTCGCGCTGGTTGAGCGGCAGGAGTTTGGTGTGGATGGGCCGTAGCAAGGAGGCGGGCCGTGGTGAAGGATCGAGCGGCCTGCGGTTTGATGCGATCATGGGCAAGGGCAGCACGTAACGCTTAAAAACGGGTGGGTGGAAGTCAAGTCAAATGTGAAAATACGTTTATGGGATCGAGGGCTACAATTTTGCTTTCTGGGCAGGGTGTGCCGCGCACGCATAAAGTTGAAAAATCATGACCAAATTATTGAGCGGCATCTTTCCGGTGCTGCAAACGCCGTTGTTGGCCGATGGCGAACTGGACGTGGCGAGTTTGCGCCGTGAGGTGTCGTTTTGCATTGACTGTGGCGCGCATGGGCTGGTGTTTCCGGCGCTGGGTAGCGAGGTGCAATATTTGTCCGATCACGAGCGTCAGATGCTGAGCGAGGTTGTGGTCGATGAGGCGCGTGGGCGGGTGCCGGTGGTGGCAACCGTGTCGGCCCCCAGCGCGGCCATTGCGGTCGAGCACGCACGCTTTGCCGCCCAGATCAAAGCCGATGCCATCATGGCGTTGCCGCCGTATATCTCCTCAGGCTCACCGGCTGAAATCCTGGACTACTACCGGCGCATCGGCCAGGCCTCGCAATTGCCGCTGATTGTGCAAAACGCCGCGCCGGGCGTCTCGCCGGATTTTCTGGTGCGGCTGTTAAACGAGGTCGAGCAAATTCGCTATATCAAGGAGGAGGTCAACCCCAGCGCGCACCACGTGAGCGCGGTGGTGAAAGCGGCCGGCGATCAATGCGATGGCATCTTCGGCGGCGCGTTTGGCCGCTGGATGTTGTCGGAGCTGCGGCGTGGCGCACGAGGTTTCATGCCAGCGGCCGAGATCATCGATGTGTATGTGCAGGTGTGGGACGCGTTCGAGCGAGGTGACGAGGCGACGGCGCGACAGATTTTCAATCGCATCCTGCCGCTGATTAACCTGCTGATGATGTTGGGCCTGCCGGTGAGCAAAGCCGTGCTGGTGCGCCGGGGCATCTTTGAAACCACGCTGATGCGGCAGACTGGCGCGCTGAGTCTGGACGCAGATGATCAATATGAACTCGATGCCATTCTGGATGATTTGCGGCCGCTGTTTCGAGTGAAATAGACGCTTCAAAATCAAATGGTATGAATCGCCGTGAGTAGATATAAGGATGTTCCAAGATGAAGATTACTGAAGTCAACGTGATTCCACTCAGATTGATGGGCACGCCGAAGCCAAAGGGCGTGGGCAGCATGTTGGTGACGCCGTCTAGCATTTTCTATGAGCCGCAGCGCGACCGTGTTTCGGGCGGCTCGCCCATCGCCTATGTGATTGTGGAAGTGGTGACCGATGACGGCATCAAGGGCTACGGCAGCGTGGGTGCGGCCAATGGCAATGCCATCTTCACCATCGAGAACCATCTGAAATATGTGCTGCTGAATCAAAACCCATTCGACACCGAGGTGCTGTGGGAGCGCATGTTTCGCGAGAGTATTAACTATGGCCGCAAGGGCATGGTGATCGAGGCGATCAGTGCGCTTGACATTGCGCTATGGGATATCAAGGGCCGGGCGCTGGGGCAGCCGGTCTACAACCTGTTGGGCGGCAAAACCCGCGAGAAGATTCGCTGCTATGCCAGCCGGCTGTATGCCAGCGAAGATTTGGACGCACTGGCCGCCGAGGCGCAGGCCTTTGTTGATCAGGGCTTCACGGCCATGAAGCAGCGTTTTGGCTACGGACCACGGGCCGGGTTGAAGGGAATGCAACGCAATCTTGAGTTGGTCAAAACCGTGCGTGGGGTGATCGGCCCCGATATCGAACTGGCCGCCGACGCCTACATGGGCTGGGACGTGCACTATGCCATTCGCATGATTCGGATGCTGGAGGATGCCGGCATGAATCTGGCCTGGGTGGAGGAGCCGCTGATGCCCGATGACTATGCCGGCTACGCGCAGGTGACGGCTGAGGTGAAGACGCTGATTTCAGCCGGTGAGCACGAGTTCACACGCTACGGCTTTCGCGAGATGATCGACCGGCGCACGGTGAATATTGTGCAGTTGGATGTGAACCGCTGTGGCGGGATTACCGAATCGCAAAAGATATGGGCGATGGCCGCGGCGCATGATCTGCCGGTGTTGCCGCACGCCGGCCAGATGCACAACTACCATCTGATCATGTCGCACATGAACTCACCGATTGCCGAGTTCTTCCCACAGCCAGAGGGGCCGCCGGATGGCAATGAGCTGTTCTGGGTGGCCTTCAACGGCGAGCCGTTGCCGCAGAATGGCTATCTCACGCTGCCGGACAGGCCGGGAATGGGGCTTGAGGTGAACTGGGACGTGGTGAATGCCCATCGGATTTAAATGATGTAACCGGCACGGCCTAGGGTTCTCAGAGAACTTAGGCCCTGCTTCCCGCGCACACCGCATTCGCAGGGCTGGAAAAATGAATATTTGCCTATAAGTTTTGGTGTCTTTCCATTCAGATCACTTCACTTAGCAACCGCTCCCAGTTGCGATATAACACTTTCTCGATGTCCTCATCGCTGTAGCCGCGTTCGATCAGTTTGCGCGTGACATTGGGCGCATGGCCGTGATGGACCAGATCGGGAATGAATTTCACCGTAGTCAGCTGGTTGATGGATCGCTTGTCTGCCTCGGACATATTGTTATAGATGAACTCGAAAAAGTCGAAGCCGATGCCGACGTGGTCGATGCCGGCCACTTCCACCATGTAGTCGATGTGGTCGAGATAACGGTCGAGTGTGGTTGTGTCTTTATCCGGCGAGACCAGTGCCGCATTTGCGCCAATGACTCCACCCCGTGCGGCGACCGCCCGCATCTGTTCGTCGGTGCTGTTGCGTTCGATGTCAAAAAACCGGCGTGCGTTGGTGTGCGTGATGCACAACGGCTTGCTTGTGATCGCCAGAACGTCCTCGATGCCGGCGGGGTTTAAGTGAGCCAGATCGATCAGAATGCCCAATTCCTCGCATTTGCGCACCACGGCTTTGCCAAATGCGGTCAGCCCTTCTGGCGACGAGCCTGTTGGAGCGAAGACACCGCCATCGCCGGCCATGTTGCGGCGCGCATGAGTCAGGCCGATGCTGCGCACACCGAGCTCATAAAACACGCGAAGCAGATCGAGATCGGTGCCGAGCGGCTCCACCCCTTCCATCGTGATCAAAAAGGCCACCTGATGCTTTGCGCGTGCCTGCGCGATATCGTGACTGCTGCGGCAAACAACAAAGCGACTGTCGTGGGCGACCTCCTCATGCAGGCGTGCCACCTGATCCAGTGCCACGCGCAACGCCATCTCTGGCAAGTATTTGCCATCCAGGTAAATGG
>JBBQST010000268.1:0-6745 GCA_038213625.1 Thermoflexales bacterium | reverse complement strand
GGCCTAGGCGATTTCCTGGGCCATTGAGCTGCCGCTGGTGGCCTCGGCCCAAGGCTGGCTGCAAGCGCCAGTGCCGCCGGCGCTGCACTACCTGGCGTCGTTTGGGCCGATCAAACCCCTAAATCTGTCGCACGAGAAAAGACAAACGGCATGATTGTGCCTGGATGCGAAATCGAGTTGTGAGCTAGCGATGCCATATCAGAGAGATAATTCCCACACGGGATGATCTCCCGTGCTTTATGGCTGATGGTCAAGTTCCTCTCCTGCTGCGTACCAAACTGCATCGCCCTGCAGTGGGCAATGACTACGTACCACGGCCGCGCCTATTGGACCGGCTCACCCGCAACCCCAACCGCGCGCTGACTTTGGTGACGGCACCGGCCGGGTTTGGCAAGACGACGTTGATCTCGGCCTGGCTGTCCTCACAGGAACATCCCTCGGCCTGGTATTCGATTGACGAAAATGACAACGAATTGCCCATCTTTCTGGGCTATCTCGTCGCGGCCATTCAATCCATCTTTCCTGAGGCATTTCCGGAAACGGACGCGTTGCTGAGATCGTCACATCTGGCACCGGCCGAAGTCTTTACCATCACCTTCATTAATGAAGTGGTGCGTCTGCCGGGCGATTGCATTCTGGCTCTAGATGACTATCACTTCATCCATGCTGAAGCCATTCACCAGTTTGTGATTCGGCTGATTCGCCAGCGTCCGCGCCGGCTGCATCTGGTGCTGATCACGCGCATCAACCCGCCCTTCCCCATGTCGTCGATGCGCACAACGCCGATGCAGGTGCTGGAAATTCGCATGCGCGATCTGCGCCTGACCACCGACGAGATGCGCGCCTTTGTGCTGCGCGCGGTCGGTGAACAAGCCGCCTCGCTGGTCGATGATGACGTGCTGACAGTACTGGCGGAGCGCACCGAGGGTTGGGCAGCCGGTCTGCGTTTGGCGCTGTTGTCGTTGCAGGGTCACCCACAGCCACAACAATTCCTGGACGAGTTCAAGGGTACCTCGGCCTATGTGATGGACTATCTGATCGATCAGGTGCTCTCGCAACAGCCTAAACATATCGTAGCGATGTTGCTGCGCACAGCCATCCTGGATCGCTTCTGCGCACCGCTGTGCGCGGCCATTTTGGGTGATGTAGACGGTGCAAATACCGATGAATTTCTGGCCTGGGTCGATCAGGCTAATTTGTTCATCACCTCGCTGGATAACCAGCGCGAGTGGCAGCGCTTCGATCATCTGTTCAGAGAGTTGCTCCTGAGCCGTTTGCAAGCTCAATCCAGCCTGAGCGAACTGGCGGCATTGCATATCCGGGCCAGTGACTGGTTTGCCAGCAATGATCTCGTGGACGAAGCCGTGCAACACGCGTTGGCGGCCAACGATCCTGTGCGAGCCTCGCACACGGTCGAGCGCAATGTGCCGGTGGCCCTGTCTCGCGAAGACCGGGTGACACTGGAGCGCTGGCTGCGCGTTTTACCCGACGACATGAAGCAGACCCGGCCTGCCCTCCGAGTTGCCCAGGCCTGGCTCAGACACTTCCAGGGAGAAACCCTGACCATCGACGCAGTTTTGAGTCATGTAGAGACGCTCATTGCCAAAGGCCAGCACGATTTAAGCGATGATGTGCTGCGCTGGGTGCAGGGCAGTGTCGCGGCGCTGTGGGGCGAATATTGGTTTGTCGAGAACCGTCTGGAGCGCGCCATCGAATGCAGCCAGCAGGCACTCAAAACATTGCCACCCGCCGGCTTGTTTGAGCGCCGCACCGCCATCGCATATCTGTGCTTGGCCAAACAAGCGGTCGGGCAGCTCGAAGAAGCCGAACAGTTGGTGGCAGGCGAACTGGAGCGCGCAGAGTTGCAGGCCGGCGCGCAACCTGCCCAGCTCTATCTCACCCTGTGCTGGATTCGGCTGGTGGCCGGTGATTTGCAACAACTCGGCCACCTGGCACAACACCTGCTCAAGCACACCCAGCATGGCCGGCTGATGTTCAGCCTCACCTGGGCGCATTATTTTCTGGGGCTCCTGCACTATGAGTGGAATGATCTGGAGGCTGCGGCCCACCACTTCAAAGCGCTGGCCGAGCGCCGCCACAGTGCCCACTTCACTGCGGCGCAGGAATCGCTGCTGGGGCTGGCTCTGATTCGGCAGGCCCAAGGCTCGGCCGAGGAGGCGCGCGAAACAACCGAGGCGCTGGCTGCGTTCAACCTGGAGCGGGCCGGCACAATCACACTTAAAACACGCTCCGCCCAGGCGCGGCTGGCCGTAGCCCAGGGCGATATTGAAACTGCCGGGGTGTGGGCGCGCGAGGTGGTGCCGGTCGTTCCAGATCGGCCGATTCCGCTGTTTGACGAACCCTCCATGACCCAGGCTCGCGTACTGCTTGGGGAGAAGACCGATGCCAGCCTGCATAGAGCGGTTGAGTTGCTGAAGGACATTTATCAACTGGCTCAGGCCACCCACAATTCACGGCGATTGATCGAGGTTCAAGCACTTCAGGCGCTGACGCTAAGTGCACTGGGACAGACTGATGCCGCGCTCGATGCCCTGCAACAAGCCATTTCCCTGGCGCAAACCGGCGGCTTCATCCGCATGTTTGTGGATCTGGGCCAGCCCATGTTTACGCTGCTGGCACCGCTGGCCAAACGCGGCGTCGCGCCTCACTATCTGCAACGGGTCATGTCTGCCTTCAAGCTAGCCAGCGCCGAAATGGCGCCGGATGCGCCTGCGGCAGAGGTGGTGGATGCCAGTCTGTTGCTGACACCGCGCGAGCTTGAAGTCCTGGGTTTACTGGATTCACCGCTGTCCGACAAAGAGATTGCGCAACGGCTGTTTATCACCGTGAACACAGTGAAGCGGCATACGGGCAGTATCTACCAGAAGCTTGGCGTGCATAACCGGCGGCGGGCCGTTGTGCGGGCCAAAAGCCTCCATATCTTCTTATTCACCCAATTACCGCCAGGCCAATCAGACTGAGGGTTAGACACGGCTCACTTTTCAAAAGGCCAGCAAATTTCTCAGCGTCGCCATTCCCGTTTGGGCGCACGTGTGAATGCGCTCCGGCGGCTCTTCCAGGCACACAGCGATCTCGTGCAGGGTGTAGCCGCCGTAGAACGACATCATGATGATCGTGCACTGGCGAATCGTTAATTGCCCCAATACCACTTTCATCTGCCCGTCTTGAAGATTGGCCAGCAAGGGTTCCATACTCAATGTGATTGGGTTGTGGGTCAGGTGTGTTTTGCTGAGATTGGCGTTCAGATTGACCTTTGGATCGGCCCCACTACGAAGCTGTCGTAATTCAACGATGGCGCAATGATGCACGATTGAAAGCAACCAGGTGACGAAGCAGGTTTGCGCAGGATTGAAGCTGCCTGATTGATTCCACACCTGCCGGAACGACTCCTGCAACACATTTTCGCTGAGTTGATTGTCGCCGAGAATGTAGACACACAGCCCAAATGCCTGGCTGCTATAACGGTCATAAATCTGATCCAGGGCCGTGTAATCGTGTTTGGCCATGCGAATGGCAAGATCATCATCGCTTGGATCACTTGGATTGGCTGGGATGTTTAAGGACAGGCCGAAAGATTGCAGCATGGGAAATTTTGCAGGTGCGTGATGTGGGTTAATGAGAGTTCTGATTGTGTAGCACTGGAAACATCGCATGTGCCGGAGGGAACCGTCTATCAGACAAAGTCGCATGGCACGGTAGGTAAAGGCACAGATGCGACTTTATTGATTCTTTTGCTGATGGACACCGCTCGGACGCGCGTGCTAAATCTGTAGTGTGGTGTGCATTTGTATCGCTCGGCAAGAGCCATCTGCACAACACTTTGGGAAACAGGATCGATGTTGTCTAAATGCTGCCTTTAGCGCCCTCAAAACATTTGAGGACGCCGACAAAGAAAATAGCATGGAGAAGGTCGACACATGCAAGCGAAAGAAGCCACCGCTGGATTGAACAAGTTGATTCGCATCTATAGACGAAGCGCCCAGAATAATTCTTTTGTGTCCAGTTCAAATCTTGCCTGCATGCGTGCCATGACTAATGCAGCGCTAGCGCAACAGGTTTCCATTCAAACAACGCAATTACAACTGGTCAACGCTCAGTTGGTTCAAGCACGTCAGTTATCAGAACATTTGCAAGAGACCCTGGAAGCAGACCGAACGCGCATCTCGCGCGAGATCCACGATCAGCTCGGCCAGTTATTAACAGGTTTGAAATTCGACGTCAATTTCATCAAAACAAGGGTGAATAGTGACTCCATTGACCGGCAAAGCGTGAACGACAAAGCCGTGGAGATGATGGCATTGATCGATGACACGATTGAAACCGTCCGACACATCGCCGCAGATTTGCGGCCCAGCCTTTTGGATGAACTGGGATTGGTAGCGGCGCTGGAATGGCATGCCGAGACCTTTCAAACCCGCACCGGTGTTCCCTGTGAAGTGATCAGCAACATCCCACTCACCCCACTCACCCCACTCGACCGCAATGCCACAATCAGCCTGTTTCGAATCGCGCAGGAGGCTCTGACCAACGTGACTCGGCATGCGCAAGCGACTCAGGTCTATGTGTCATTGATTGAGGAAGACAACGGATTAACCCTTGAAGTGCAGGACAACGGCAAGGGCATCCACCAGAATGGCGAATTCATCTCGAAATCGCTTGGCCTTCTGGGAATTGAGGAACGCGCTCGCTTGATGGGCGGCACAGTCCAGATTGCAAGTGAGGTCGGCCGTGGCACTACTATCACCGTCAAAATCCCACTGACTTCAAGTTGCTTTCAGGTCAATAAACTTGAAAATATCGAGGATTCTGAACACGTCAATAGCCGTTTTCGGGAATAAAGATATGCCAGGGTAGCGGTGAATACTTCGCCCCTATGACAACGTAATAAGTTATTTCGTAACTACTCAGGCCTTTTGGACAGGATGAACAGGATTTACAAGATCAGGAGCGGATTCCCATCCTGTGCATCTTGTAAATCCTATCTCAAAATTCGAGGCTGAGCAGTTATGTTATTCCCGATAGCGGCTATTGTGTAAATTCAAAATCAGGTTCCACTTCAGGAGCATGACAGGAGCACCGTAAAAATGGCACGCATTCGAGTTCCGACCACACACGGTCACGAGATTCAAGATCCGCCGTTGGCCCGCTTTTTATTCTCCGATAAACGCACTGCATGGCTCTGGCTCATACTTCGCGTATGGCTGGGCGCACAATGGGTTGATGCCTCATTGCACAAGATCACCAACCCGGCCTGGGTCCAGACGGGCGCGGCCCTCAAGGGCTTTTGGACCAACGCTGTCACCATTCCTGAATCGGGTAAATCTGTCATCGCCTTTGATTGGTATCGCAATGTGTTGAATTGGCTGTTGCAAAATGAGGCCTATACCTTGTTTGGCAAGTTGGTGGCTTATGGCGAACTGCTGATTGGCATCGGCCTCATCGTCGGCGCATTTGTGGGTATTGCCGCCTTCTTTGGCGCATTCCTAAACTGGAACTTTGTGATGGCCGGCGCAGCCAGCAGCAATGGGTTGCTATTGGTTCTGGCCGTGCTGCTTGTGTTGGCGTGGAAAGTGGCCGGATACATTGGTGCCGACTTCTTCCTGTTGCGCTGGCTGGGTGTGCCGTGGAAGAACGACACGACGGAGCCGCCGGTGCAGCCAGCGCTTAAACCCAATCTCAGTTGATGCTCCGATGAAATCTGTATCCGAGAGCGATGACCCCATTGCCACGCCAGAGTTCATCTCCGATTCATTGCCGAGTCATTATCAAGAAGTGCTTTATTGGAGCGTGACCGAAAAACCAGCCCGGTTTATCGCCTTGCAAATCCTGGGGTTACTCTCTTTTGCTCTCTCTGGGCTGATCTTTTTTAGCCTGGCACTGGGAGTGGGCAAGCTGGCGATGGCAGGTTCATTCACATTCGGACCCGGCGAAATCGGCATCGCGCTCGTGTGCATTCTCCTGACATTGGTTTTGCACGAGCTGACGCACGGGGTGGTCATGAGACTTTTTGGCGCAAAACCCGCCTATGGCATTCTGTGGAAAAAGATGATGCTGTATGCCACCTCGCCTGGGTTTGCCTATCGCCGAAACGCCTATGTATGCATATTGCTGGCACCGTTGATCCTCATCAGTATTCTGGTCGTTCTGGGGATGTGGATGGGACAGGGAACATTATGGGTTGTGGTATTGGGGCTATGTGGTGCCATCAATGCAAGCGGAGCGATAGGCGATATGTGGATGACCACGGTCGTGCTTCGCTACGCCCCCGCTGCACATGTGATGGATGAGCGAGATGGAATTCGCGTGTTTTTGCCGCGCTGACAGACGAATTCGCACCTTCACACAAGTGTGCGCAAACTCGCCAGCTCAAGATTGGAGGTGAGCCGGTGCTGCTAAAAATCTGCCGTGTCCGGCACGAACCCCTTGACACTTTGTTAATCCTTTTGAGATGCGTGTGGCTGGGAAGCCAGTGCTAGTGTATGAAATACGCTTTGGTAGCCACGGTAGACCAAATATTGCACCTGTTTCATCAGAGCGATAAGGATTGATATGAAAACCGATAGTCAACTGCATCAAGATGTACTGGAATCCTTGAGTTTCGAGCCGCTCCTGGATGCATCCAAAATTGCTATTGCTGTCAAAGACGGCGTAGTGACACTGCGCGGCGAGGTGCCCAGCTATGCCGAGTTCTGGACCACCGAGCACGTCACAAAAAATGTGGCGG
>JBBQST010000267.1:0-6749 GCA_038213625.1 Thermoflexales bacterium | reverse complement strand
ACCGGCCGTGACCTGGGGCCAAAGCTCTTCGCCGATGATGCCAGTGCGATGGCGCCGCTCGAATAAATCCATGAGCAAGTCGTAGTGCATGTCTACGAGGCCGTGGTGGTGCAGATGCGCGAGGCGCGTATCCAAATTGGTTTCAGTGGGGGTTGTCATGTTAATGGTTTGCTTGTGCCGCACCGGCAGCATTAGTACATCCATGCCATCGAATCGGCCTTAAGTGATTGGGTCTCGGCATCCCAATCCGAGGGCACGGTGCGCTTGTTGATGCGGGGGCGAATGGGACAGCGGGTGCAGGGCGGAAACTCGCCAAGGCCGTTTTGCAACAGCTCGGCCACGACCGTAAAACAATCTTGCAATTTAAACAAGGTAGCCTGGCACGAGCCAATCATCATTTGCCGTTGCAGACCTCGCGCGGCCATTTCTGGGCCGTAACGGTTGTGGTCGGTGATGGGACAGGCATCGTTGCGCCAGCTCCAGGTGCGGCCTTGCACGCGGCGGTCATCGGGTAAATGCACCGGATAGGCCTCGGTGCGCCGGCCCAGGCAGGGCGAGTGGACGAGGGTTTCGACCACATGGTGAAAGGTGTTGGAGACATAGTCCACGCCGAGCAACAGCCCATAGCCGCCATCGGCATGCAGCAAACCCAGCGGCGAGTCTGGCCCCATGGTAAGCGTGCGATGGTGGTGCTGCACATAGCGTTGGGCGTGTTTGCCCCACGCGGCGAAGGGGTGGGTGGGGTTTAAACTGCGTTGCACATGGGGCATCTGCCAGAACGCATCGGGAATGGCCCCGTTGCTGGTGGGGGTGGTGAGGGGATCGTAATAGCCTGGGCCATCGTCCTCGAAGGGCTCGCCGTGGTTGAACGACGGCATGATCAGCGTGCCATCAGGTGTAATCGTGTGCATCAACGCTTCGATGATGGTATGCGCGCCACCCTCGACATAGCCAAAGCTGCGCAGTGATGAATGCACGATGACGCCGATGCCGGGGGTGAGGCCGAGTTCTTGAAATGAGCTGACTAAATTGGGCTGCATGTGCGGGTGAGTCTAACCGCACTGGCTGGCTACACTTGTCGGAGAGAAAACTAAACTGACATCGACTCAAACCAGCCAGCAGGTTTGCACCCGACAAGGCCTTGTTGCAGATTGCCACTTTTAGCGAATGCACCCGATCCACCGCAATTTGACATATCTGGTTTGAACTTCTATATTTAAGTTCATTGGTCTAGACCACTAGATCGGTTCACAGATCAGGTTGACAGGAACGCGATGGCATCAATCCTAATCTGTGAACTGAATGAACACACAAGGAAAGCAATGACAACACCAGTAAGAATTGGCATCGTCGGCTGCGGCAGTGTCATGCGCGGCCCCTACACGAACCAGATTAAACGCATGCAGCAGATGGGGCTGCCGGTTGAAGTGACGATGACGTGCGATGTAACCCCTGAGGGTGCAAAGACAGCCCAACGCCTGTGGCCGGGGGCCGAATTTGTGCAGGATTATCAGGCCGTGGCGGCTTCGTCCGACGTTGACATCATGCTGGTGACCACGGCCATGCAGATGCACGGCGTCATTGCCAAGGCCGGCATTGCAGCCGGCAAGCATGTGCTGGTCGAGAAGCCCATGGCGCCGACGTTGCAGGAGGGCAAGGAGTTGCTGGAACTGGCCCAGCGCAGCAAGGTGATTCTGCACCCGGCTCCACACGTCGTGCTCAGCCCCACTTTTCAGAAGATTGCGCGACATATTCAAAATGGCGATATTGGCAAGCCGTATCTGGCGCGCGCGTTTTACGGCTGGTCGGGGCCGACCTGGGGCAAGTGGTTCTATCAGCCCGGCGGTGGCTCCTTGTTCGATTTGGGCGTTTACAACGTGACCAGTTTGACGGCGTTGATGGGGCCGGCCAAGCGAGTGACGGCACTGGCCGGCACCGCCATCCCCGAGCGCATGGTCGACAACGAGATGACCCAGGTGCAGGTCGTGGACAACGCCCACGTGAATATTGACTTTGGCGAGAGCGTGTATGGCCTGGTCACCACCGGCTTCACGATCCAGAAATATCGCGTGCCGGCGCTGGAAATCTATGGCAGCGAAGGCACCATCCAAATGTTGGGCGATGACTGGGACCCCAACGGCTACGAACTGTGGACCAACAAGCGTGGCGTGTGGGAGCTGCACGAGGAGAGCGACCCCAACTGGCCGTGGACCGATGGCCTGCGCCATCTGGTCGAGTGCATCATGAATGGCACCAAGCCCATCATCACGGCTGAGCATGGGTACCACGTGCTCGAGATCATGTTGAAAGCCGAAGAAGCGGGCCGCAGCGGCATGATCCAGACCATCGACAGCACCTTTACCCCGCCCGATTTCAGCGACGCCGGCAAAGCCAAAAGCCACGTATCCCACGATCGCACTCGCGAGGAAGACTAGCGGCTAGCAGCTAGCGGCTAGCCGCTAGCCGCTAGTTGCCAGCAACTAAACCATGGCTTACTCGCCTTCACCTCGCCCGACGTTTGATGGTCCCGCGCATATCCCGTATGCGACGGTGACCCGGCATTTGTGGGGCGATCCCATTGCCGGTGAAGTCGCCGACTGGATGTATGTGTCCAGCCGTGAGATTCACCAGATTGTGTTTGCATTGCCGCCGGGTGGCTGGTTCAAACACTCCGAGGAATTTCGCACGGTGTTTGGGGCCGATGTCATTTACTACGTGTTACAGGGCGAGATGATTCTGGCCAACCCACAGACCGGCGAGGTGCATCTGGTGCACGAGGGTGAGGCGGGATTCTTTCGCAAAAACACCTGGCACCACGCCTTTAACCACAGCGACAAACAGCTTCGGGTGCTGGAGTTCATGTCGCCGCCGCCCAGCCAGGGCGCATCCGGAGCCTATTCGCGCACACGGCCCTATCTGCCAGTGCCCGACAGCCGCTATGTCCAGCACGATGTATTGGGCCGCTGGCCGGCAGAGGCCACTCAGATTGAAGCCAGCGACACCATCCGGGTGCTGCGCCCTGGCAATTCGCGCTGGTGGATGGAAGGCAGTGAGAAGCCGGTGCTGATGGGGTTGCTGTGCTCGACCGAGCATTTGACGGCGGCGGTGGTGCAGGCGCGACCCGGCGAACATAGCGATGTGCACACTCATGCCGGCGAGGAGAGCCTGTATGTGCTGGAAGGCACCTTGAACGTGCGGGTGCCGGAGAACACCAAGGGGCCAAAGTGGTTTGAATTGACGCCGGGTGACGGGTTTTACGTGCCGGCCGGCGTGCCCCATCAGTATTACAACTACACCCATTTGCCGACCCGGTTTGCGTTTGGTGTAGCCCCGAACTATTTGCCGGCTTGATAGCGTGGCTGGTGGCTAGTGGCTGGTGGCTGGCTATGAACCAGCGACCAGCCACTAACGACTAGTTACTTTGATAAGACTCATCAAAATAGAGTAAACCTGACCATGGCAGATGCGACGTGTGCAATTGGAATCGATGTCGGCGGCACCAAGATTGCGGCTGGGCTGGTGGATCTGACGACCGGAACAGTCCTGGCGAAACATGTGGTGCCCACGCAGCCGGGCCGCACCGGCTCCGTCGTCTTGAGCGTCGTTGCCGGTCTGGCGCAGGAAATGTTGGCCGCAGCGCAATCCGGGCAACGTGCAGTGCAGGGATTGGGTGTGGGTATTTGCGAATTGGTGGATTTAAAAGGCAATGTGACCAGCGACTTCACCGTGGCCTGGAAAGGGATTCCGGTGCAACGGGTGTTGAGCCAGATGATCCCGACGGTGGTCGAGGCTGACGTACGCGCCCATGCGCTGGCCGAGGCACGCTATGGGGCGGGCCGGGCGTATGACCTGTTCGCTTTTATCGCCGTCGGCACCGGCATCAGCTCGTGCTGGGTGCAACACGGCGTTCCGTTTGCGGGTGCGCGTGGCAATGCGCTGGTGCTCTCGACGTCGCCACTGACCGTGCCGCTCGCCGATGACAGTGGCAGCGTAAGCCATGTGCTGGAGACCTATGCCTCCGGGCCGGCTTTGGCCCAACGCTATGGCCGTGGCGCGGGCCGGGCCGAAGCGGTGTTCGCTGCCGCTGAAGCGGGCGATGCCAAAGCCATTCATGTGTTGCAGACAGCCGGGGCCGCGTTGGGCAACAGCGTTGCGTTCCTGGCCAATGTGCTCGACCCCGAAGCGATCGTGGTGGGGGGTGGGCTGGGCGCAGCGCCAGGCCTCGGCGCAGCGCCAGGGCTGTATTGGGACAGCTTCGTCGCGTCGACGCGCAAGCACATCTGGAGCGAGACCACCAGGACTTTACCGATTGTGCAAGCTTCATTGGGGGCCGATGCCGGGCTGATTGGTGCGGCCGCCTGCGTTGCCCAGAAGTGAGGCCTTCTATTTCCATGCATCTAGAAGACCAGAGTCACCCAAAAGCAACCGATTTTGAAGGCGCAAGAGCGCGGCGCATGCGCGCAATAGATCAAATGCGATGATTGTTCATCATCACGCTTCCAGATTTAAGTTTTTGAGTTTTCGAGTGTGACAGCAAAGTTAAGAAAGGAGAGATCAGAAACATGAAAAAGGTAACCCCGATTAATCAGAAGTTCACCCGGCGCGACATCCTGCGCCTGGCCGGTGTGGGCGGCTCGGCCGCGCTGCTGGCGGCCTGTGCACCACCGGCCCCTGCCGCGCCTGCTGCACCAGTGGGCACAGCCGCCGCAGCACCGGCCGAGTCCACCGTTGCACCCGTGGCCGCAGCCGAGGCCACTGCGGTGATACGCCAGATCGGCGACAACGATGCAGATGCGGTGACGTTTTGGACGCCGGGTGGCTCGGCCGCCTATTGCACCAACTTTCAGGTGATTTCAGATGATTTCACCAAACTCAATCCCGGCATCAAAATCGGCAGTGCCCAGTGCGGTGCGGGCAGCCAGAACTTCCTGGAGATCTTTCTAGCGCGTGTTGCGGCCGGCAACCCGCCCGATGTGTCGGTGATCTGGGACTCGCCAGTGTCGCTGGCGGTGCGGGGTGCGCTGGAGCCGTTGGATGAGTTGATGGCCGGCTCGCAGTATGCGGCCGCTGCCAACTGGCCGGCCGGTTTGCTGTCGAGTTGCCAATACAACGGCGCAACGTATGGCCTGCCCGTGGCGGCCGGCACGTATGCGATGTATTACAACGCTGGCCTGTTCGAGAAGAAGGGCATCCCCTCCAAGCGCGAGGACTTTCCGAAGACACTGGCCGATTTGCGCAAGCTATCCAAGGAGTTCACGGTGTGGAACGGTGACACCCTGGAGTCGGTCGGCTATCTGCCCACCCAGCCCGACATGGTGGAGCTGAATGTGTTCTCGGCCCTGAACGGCAGCCAGTTCTATGATGGCGCGCTGAACAAATTCACCATCAATTCCGAGCAGAACATCGAGTTGATGCAATTTATGCTGGATTGGTTTGTCGAGGAATACAAGGGTGATCTGGCCGTGGTGACGGCGGCCGGCAACTGGGGGTTCTATCCCGACGAAAACCTGCGGCCGCCGCTATTCCAGGCCGGCAAAGTGGCCATGAAGTCCGACGGCTTCTGGGTGTCCGGTGATATGTATGGCGTCGATATCGGCCCTGAAGGCCAGAACTGGAACGTGGCCCAGTATCCGGTCGGCCCCAGTGGCACGGGCACCAAATCGGGCTATTGGCCCAACTGGATGGTGATTCCAAAGGGTGCCAAGCGGCGCGATGATGGCTTCAAGTACATCGACTACATGTCGGGCAAGGGTGTGGAGCAGTGGTTCAAGGCCGTGCCCGATCTGCCGACCAACAAGAACGTCTCGCCCGACTTAATGCCGGACAAGGTGACTGAAATGCGCGATGAGACCTTTGCCAAGGATATGATGTCGTTCTTCCGCGGGCAGCTGGATGTGGCCACAGCCATGTGGAACTCGCCGGTGCAGAACTTTGCCAACGACCAGATCACCCGCATGAAAGAGCAGATCTTCACCAAAACCGCAACGCCCAAGGATGCGCTGACTGAAGCGCAGACCGCGTGTCAGGCTGAGTTGGACAAAGTCTTGAAGGGTGCATAGTCACTCGATTCATTTTTAAGATTTTCACCACAAAGACGCGAGGACGCTCAAAGCGGTTTACTTACAGTTGAATCGCTTTGGGCTAGCTTTGTGTCTTTGTGGTGAAAATCCGGAACCTGAGGTGCGAATGGCTGTTAGTGCAATTGGCGCGAAACCCACCAAACGGCGCGGCATGAACTATATGCAGCGCCGCGAAGCAACGGCCGGCCTGCTGTTTGTGTTGCCGTGGTTGATCAGTCTACTGGTGTTTACGGTGTACCCGGTGGTGGCCTCGATCTATTACTCGTTCACCCAATACGCCATCACCCAGGCTCCGGTGTGGATTGGCCTGGACAACTACACCAAGATGTTCACGACCGACCCGGCCATTCGAGTGGCGGTCTTCAACACGTTGTATTACACGCTGTTGTCGGTGCCGATTGGGTTGATCTCATCCTTGCTCATCGCGATCGTGCTGAATCTCAATGTCAAGCGTATCGGCATCTATCGCACGCTGTTCTATCTGCCCTCGCTTGCGCCGCCGGTGGCAGGGGCCATCATCTTTGTCATCATGTTTCAACCCGAGGGTGGGCTGGTGAATGGCATCCTGCAATTCTTTGGCATCAAGGGGCCGGCCTGGTTTATCGACCCGCGCTTTGCCAAGATTGGGCTCATTATCTTGAGCCTGTGGGGGGTGGGTGCTGGATCGCT